>JAOZSG010000162.1 GCA_029939785.1 Fidelibacterota bacterium
CCATATAGCAGAAGTGATTGTATTGATGGGATTATGGGGATTAGTAAGGCACTTCATACTATTGCTGCCATAAAAATAATGAGTGAACATCGTGACATTCATGATTCAGTGGGAGATAAAAGTTCCGAATGGTTTGCGATGAATAAAATTACTGAGCGTGGTATTTACACTCCTGCAACAAAAGATACTCCGTCAATGAAATTGAATCCCGAAGAATTAGTCAATTTTCAACCTACAATTTTTTTATATGACAATTATCCGGGTGGAATTGGTTTTACTCCGCTTTTGTTTGATTCTCATGAGGAATTACTGGAAAATACGCTGAGACTTTTACAGAATTGTGAGTGTAAAAATGGATGTCCATCCTGTGTAGGTCCATCAAAAGAAGTTGGAATGAATAGTAAAAAAATCGCAATTGATATTTTAAAATTAATAGTCAGTGATAAAATCAAAAGTTCAGAGTCAACAGAATTACACTTGTCCCAGCAAAACCATTATTTAAACTGATTTTT
Organism: Fidelibacterota bacterium; assembly: GCA_029939785.1. Taxonomy (GTDB): domain Bacteria; phylum Fidelibacterota; class UBA2242; order UBA2242; family JAFGTP01; genus JAOZSG01. Next base: position 513 of record JAOZSG010000162.1, read on the forward strand.
TCTTAACATCATAATGGATTTATTGATACTTGAATGTTAAAATAGATTTATTTAATATATACAATTAATTACCAGTCGCTCTCTTTCAGTATATGAATGGAATCAATTGTAAACAGTATTTTTATTTTCAAGTCAAAATTTTAAAGTCAATTGAACACCACCAGTTTCTGTAGAGCCATTGTTCAAATTAGAAATAGATATACCAAGAAGTCGGATCGCTTTATCCGGGAATTTTCTGATTGCCAAAAGTTTTTTTGAAATTATTTTTAATTCTTCTATACTTTCAAGATTTTGAGACAGAGTTGTACTGTGAGTATTGAGAAGAAAATCATGATATTTTACTTTTAACGTAATAGTTTTTCCGGTTGTATCACTTTTTGACATACGTTTCCATACTTCATCTGCAATTTTTTCTGTATAAAGAATTAATCTGGATTCATCGACAATGTCTTCCTGAAAAGTATTTTCTGCTCCGATTGATTTTCGTACTCGTGACGGCTGAACAGGGCGATTATCATTTCCCCTAACGATATTATAGTAATAGAGTCCGTTTTTGCCAAAATGGTCAAGTAACTCTTTGATATCCTTTTTAAGAAGATCTGCTCCGGTTGAAATTCCCAAACCTTTCATTTTTTTTGCTGTAACTTTACCAACACCAAAGAATTTTTCTATTGGAAGAGTTTGGATAAAAGCATGAACTTTATTCGGTGTAATTACATATAACCCATCAGGTTTGTCCATGTCAGAGGCAATTTTTGCAAGAAACTTATTTACAGATATTCCGGCTGATGCTGTCAATCTTGTGTAGCTTTTGATTTTTTCTTTTATTTCCTGAGCAATATGAGTTGCTGAGATCATATTTTTTTTATTTAGAGTAACGTCAAGGTAAGCTTCATCAAGTGATAATGGTTCAACAAGGTCAGTATATTCACGAAATATTTTATTTATTTGAGTTGATACTTCTTTATACACATGAAATCGAGGCTTGGCAAAGATTAGATCAGGACATTTGAATAATGCTCGTGTGGAAGGCATGGCTGAATAGACACCATATTTCCGTGCTTCATAACTTGCAGCAGCTACAACTCCGCGTTTTTGAGGACTTCCAACTGCTACAGGTTTGTTTCGATACTGTGGGAAATCCCGTTGCTCAACAGATGCAAAAAATGCATCCATATCAACATGGATGATTTTTCTTATTACAGGTTTAGTCTTTTTTTCTTTGTTTGACATGGTATAGTATCGATGAATTATAATAAATAAATTGGATAAACCTAAAACAAATTTACCTCACAACTGATCGTTTCAACGTCAGAGTAAAGCACTTTTTTTTAGCAGATAAAATGTTTTATTAGCGTTCATTAGCGTCTACTCGTGGTCAAAAAGATTTATTCAACATTCCTAAAAATAGGTCTTGTCAAACAGGTTGGACCTCCCGCACCTTTACGAGATATTTCATCACCTTTATAGGTCATGACTTCCACTCCTTGATCTTCCAAAAGTTTTTTTGTTTTTGGATTGCCTTCGAGCATAATACATTTTTTAGGAGCGACTGAAAGGATATTGCAAGCCATAGTATCATATTCATCTTCAGGGATTTCAATGAGTTTAACACCTCGTTTTATCAGCCAGTTACGAAATGTTACTGGCATTATTCTTGAATAAACTGCTGCTAATTTATGATCAATTGGACTAATGAATGACATCAAATGCAAAACATCATCCGGACCATTCCAATGTGGAAGGGGAACGATAATCAGTTCTTTGATAATATCTTTTGTCATTTTTTTAAATTGTTTTATTCCATTTTTATTGGTTCTGTACCCAAGTCCTATTGCTACAGTTTCATTATCAAACCAAACGACATCACCGCCTTCGATTTTTCCTTTACCGTCAATCTCGCCAATAACTGGTAACTGTAATTCAAGAATAAATTTTCCCATTTCTCCGGGTTCTGTTTTTCTTTGCTCTTTTCCCATATTACATAGAATGATTCCTTTCGGAGTCACAATTATTGAGTCACGAACATAAATTGAATCTATTGAAGTATTGCTATTTTTTTGTAAAAAATGTATTTCCGGGATAAATTTTCGTAATAGTTTTACAAAGTAATTATATTCACTAATTCCTTCAGCAAAACCAGGACATGAAGTATAATTTAATTTTTTCCATTGGGATTGTACTGTCTCAACATCTATGTATGCATTCTCGGGATGTTTCAGAATAATTTTTTTTATAGTTGTTACTTCATTGCAATTAATCATTGTCATATTATTCCACCTATATAAAACTAATTATTTTAAAATTTGTACATAAAACGCTGAGGTAAAATTATAAATAATATACAAATACTCAAAGAATAAAAATGGAATAAAAAAACGTCCTGGCTTATTAGCTCAGGACGTTTTTAATTTATATGAATTTGTAAAGATTAACGATACATATTATCACGATTATCAATAATGTCAGCATTATCGCGTAATGCTGTCAGCCATTGACCATAAACATATTGTTTTTTTGCATTTAATAATTTTTCTTTAATGTTAATTTTTTCTTTATCAAAGTTTTCCTTATCAAAGTTTGATTTTGAGAGTAATTTAACAATTACATATTTATTATTAATCTTTATTGGTTTTGATATATTGCCCGGTTCAAGTGCAAGTAAAGTCCCAATTATAGTGTTATTTTTACCCAGATTACCAATGGATTTATCAAGTGTTATTGTATCATTTTTAGCATATGATAATTTTTCATTTGAAATAGTTGCATCTTGTAAATTTTTTGTAGTTTTAATTTCATTATAAAGATTATCTGCAATAGTTTTAATTTCTTCAAATTTTTTCTCTTCTTTTAATTTGTTTGAAATTTGCTCTTTTACGTCGTCAATTTTTTTATAATGTTCTTCGTTTATTGCTTTAAGTTGAAACAATACATATTGATTTTCTATGCTAAATAATTCTGAAGACGCTCCAATTGGTTTATTGCTAAAAGCAAATCTTGCTGCACCGGCAACAAGACCAATTCCTGATATATATTTTGAATCTTTTTTAAGATTAGGAACTGTTTTAATTTCTGTATTATGTGTATCAGCTGCGGCTTCAAAACCAAATTCGTTTACGTCATAAGCAAAGAAATTTGCTTGTGAACGAATTTGACTGATTGTTTCAGGACCTGCATTAATCTTTAGAAGTATATGTCTTGCTTTTACTTCTTCTTTACCATCTTTATTTCTTTTTTCTTCTACTTTGATGATGTGATATCCAAATTGTGTTAATACTGGATCTGTAATCTCACCAATTTTTGCAGCAAAAGCGGCATCTGAAAAAGGTTTAACCATACGTTTGTGTTCAAACCAACCAAGATCTCCACCTGTCTCTTTTCCACTTTCATCTTCTGTGTATTCTGTAGCAACAGTCTTAAAGTCTTCTCCCTTATTAATTCGTGCAATTAAGTCATTTGCAAGTTTTAAAACGGAGAGCGAATCTGATTTTTTAGGAGCGATTTTAAAAGAAACATAGTTTAAGTCTCTTGTTTCATCTACAAAATAATCTTCTTTATTATCTTTATAATATTTTTCAATCTCTTTGTCCGTAATGGTAATATCTTCAACATTAATCATTGTACCTGGAAAAGTAAGAACTTCAGTTTCTACACCTATATTTGATTGAATATAATCCTGTTCAATTTCTTTATCTGAAACAGTAGCAAGACTGTAAATATAATTATTGATTTTATTTAATGGTAAAGAATATCTTAGTTGCTGTTCTACAGGATACCACTCATCACCTTGCGGGTTATTCAAAAGATTCAAATATTTTGACATATCAAACTTTCCATCTGTCAAAAATACTTGTTGTTGTCTTAAGAAATCAGGAGGGTTGTTACGTAAATTATATGAAATCTCATTATCTGATGCAGTAAATTTCATTTCTTCAATTTTTTCCTGAATAAGATATTCATTAACAAATGAATTCCAAACACGGTCTGACATCATATCCATAGTTCTTGTATCAATATTTCGACCTTGTGCTTTTAATACATCAATTTGCTCACTTAGAACTCTTGAAAATTGTTTTCCATCAACCTTTTTTTTATTAATCATTCCAGCTGCACCTGCCAGTTTTGATTTGCCCGAAAATAGATCAGTAATATTTGCACCACCTACCAGACCTCCAAATGTCATACTCAAGATGAATAGAATAAGAACTGCCCATAGTATTATGTGTGTTTTGTCTCTTAGTTTTTGCATCAAAGCCATAATTCTGTATATCCTCCAAAAAAAAATTTCTATTGTAAATTAAGAACGCTAAATATACATAATTAATATTCACTAGTCAAATTATAATTTTAGGTTTTCTGCCTATGAAAAATTAATGTAATTTTATTGAACTTTTTGGGGTATACTAACTATATTGGTTCTTGCATTATCACGGATAATGCATTCTATATAAGGTCTATAAATGAAAGATCATAATATTTTAACTCTATAATTATTTGAATAATAGAGATTATTTATTAATAAGATTGTTTTTTAGGTTCAAATGGATATTTTGTAAATTTCGTACTTCCTCCACTAAATTGTTTAAATATTGCGATACAATATTCTTTATATTCAAAGTTAAAAACATATCCGGATTTAGAAATATCCGGAGTATCTTCACGACTATTAAAATATAGGACAATTGTTGTATTTCCTTTTGGACATTTTTGAGAGGATGCATGTTCTTCTATAGTTTTGAAATTTATACAATTTGTATAAAAGGCATAAACTTTATTGTTTTTTGATTCATGTTTACTTACTAATTCAAATTGATTGGAATATTTTTTTGTAATTTCTTCCACAATTTTTTTTTTATCTTCAGGTTTATTTATATATATAATTAAAACAACAAATAATATAAATATTAAAGTAATTATTGTTAAAATCCTGAGATTTATTGTATTTATATTAAACATATTATCACCTTGAATTTTATTATTAAATCAATTTTGATTTTATCAATTCATTAAATTCTTTTTCACTCATTATTTTTACTCCGAGTTTTTCAGCCTTATCTGCTTTTGATCCTGGATTTGCACCAATGACAACATAATCAGTTTTCTTACTTACAGATGATGATGCTTTGCCACCATATTTTTCTACAAGTTCTTTGGCTTCTGATCTGGTCATTGTTTCAAGAGAACCCGTAAAGACAAAAGTCATTCCGCTAAAGAAATCCTCATTTTTATTCTGGATAAGAGTTTGAATTTTTAATCCACCATCAATTAATTTGTTAACTGCTTCAAGATTTTTTTCTTCTGAGAAAAAATTAATTATGGAGTTTGTTACAATCTGTCCAACTCCATCTATATTATTCAGTTGTTCTTCAGTCGCATTTTTTAATGTTTCTAAATCCGGAAATTCTTTTTCCAGAACCTTTCCCATAAATCGACCAACATTACGTATTCCAAGACCATGTAGAAAACGTGCAAAAGTCGTAGTTTTACTTTTTTCAATTGATTGTAATAGATTGGATGCAGATTTTTCACCCATACGTTCCATCTTTAATAAATCATCAATTTTGATATAATATAAATCTGCAATATTTGATATTATATTTTCGTCAACCAATTGATCAACCAGTTTATCCCCCAGACCTACAATATCCATAGCATTTTTTGATGCAAAATGTTTAATACTGCCTTTTAACTGAGCGATACAGTTGATATTTGCACACCTGTGTTTTGCTTCACCTTCGATTTTGATTATATGGGAATTACAAACCGGACAGGTTTCCGGTAATTTATATATTTTTTCCTCACCTGTTCGTCTTTCTATAATTGACTTTACTATTTGTGGAATGACATCACCAGCTCTTTGTACAATAACCCAATCATTGATTCGGATATCTTTTCTATCAATTTCATCCTGATTATGTAAAGTCGCATGAGTAACAGTAACTCCCCCAATATCGATAGGTTTTAATAAAGCAACGGGAGTAATTACGCCTGTTCTTCCAACACCAATCTCAATATCAATAATTTGAGATATTTCCTGGCGTGCTTTAAATTTTCCTGCAATTGCCCATCTTGGGCTGCGAGATTTGACTCCAAGGATATTTTGCATTTCAATAGAATTTACTTTAAATACAGTTCCATCAATCTCATAATCAAGAGTATCTCTTTTTGATTCTAAATCATTGTGAAAGGAAATCATTTCATCAACAGTATTACATATTTTAACCAAAGGATTTGTACGAAAACCCCATTTTGGCAAAGTTTGCAAAAATTCAAGGTGTGTCGAAAATGATATATCGCTTTTACCTAATGAATAGCAAAACATGTTCAAAGGTCTGGTAGCAGTTATTCTCGAATCTAATTGTCTGAGAGAACCGGCAGCTGCATTTCGCGGATTTGCAAATGGTTGCTTTTCATTATTTAATTGCTGTTTATTAAGTTTTTTAAAATTGACTACATCTATATAAACTTCACCACGGATTTCTAAGGTTTGTGGAACTGGTATTTTATCACTTCTTAATCTGAGTGGTATGGATTTTATTGTACGAAGATTTTCTGTGATGTCTTCACCGGTAATTCCATTTCCGCGTGTAGATCCCTGTATAAAAACACCATCTTTATAAACAAGTTCGACTGCTAATCCATCAATTTTAGGTTCAGCAATAATTTGGATATTTTTTCCATCTGGTAAATTTTTCTTTACTCTTGTTATAAAATTACGAAGTTCCTCTTCATTCATAGCATTATCCAGACTGAGGAGAGGAATTGAATGAGTTATAGTATTAAATTTTGAAATAGGGGTTGATCCGACACGTTTGGTAGGAGAATCATCGGTTATTAATTCAGGATTATCTAATTCAAATTGTTGTAGTTTTCGGAGCAATTTATCATATTCAGCATCACTAATTGTAGGATTATCTTTTATATAATAGTTGTAATTAGCTGAATTTATTTGGTCTTTTAAATATTTTATCTGATCTGTAACATTGGTCATTTTTTACCCTATTTTATTTACCACTAATACACACAAATCCGT
>JAOZSG010000163.1 GCA_029939785.1 Fidelibacterota bacterium
ATTAGTAATAGCAAACCTGCCCCGGCCAAATTCTTCAGAAAGTTTCTCAATAGTAACAACTTTTGATTGATATATATCATATAAAACATCATATCTTAGACATAAATTTTTTATATCAATTTCTGTCCAGGATTTCCCTTGATTAAACAGCATACTTTGCTGAGGTTCTTTAATCTCTGATAATAGACTTCCAAATTTTATTTTTTCTACCTGTTCTATTTGATAATCATAAGCATTTTTACTTATCTCAAATCCTGTTGCATTACGACCAAGTTTCATGGCAATTTTTGCTGTAGAAAAACTTCCTAAAAACAGATCACAAACAATATCATCAGGATTACTGCTGTACATGATCATTTTTTGTAGTAATTCACCTGGTAATTCATTTTTATTTTTTATTTTTCCGTGCTTATATTCTTTATTTATTATCCACACATCTTCCCTATCTTGATAATTCATCGATCGGTTACTATCTGTTTTTTCATCGGCACCAAATCGTGAAAATGTATTGAAAATATGTTTCTCACCAGGTTTTGTATAATATAGAATATGGTAATGCGAGGATATATATTTCCTTTTAGTATATACTCCAAAATTATATTTCCAGATTATATGATTAATTTCCTGCAAACTTGTTTTACGTAATGCTTTTAAAATTTCATACAATTTCGTATATCCTGAGACTATATAAATTGTTCCTCCGGGTTTGAGAATACGCTCAGCTTCATTTATCCAGTTCAAACTAAACTCTTCATATTTTTCTGACGGAACTTCCACATAACCACCAATGACATGTTTTTCATCACGATTATAATGTTTATGCAAAGTATCACCGGCAATTCCATAAGGAGGATCAGTAATTATTAAATCAATAGAATTATCATCAATATTATCCTGTGCACCCTTTACACAATCCATATTATAAAATTTATTTTTCATTTTTCTTTCTTTTTCCTTCTCTGTCATCCTGAGCCTGTCGAAGGGTGATCGAAGCTCTATCTAACTGATTTTCAATTTTCATAATATTAGTGCTCCGATGCACATTTCGACAGGCTCAATGTGACAGAGCTTTTGTTTTTCATTTTTAATTTTTTTCAAACTTTGTGTAATTAATAGAATTCCCATAAGTAATTGCAAAAGAGAATATGTTTTCCGATTGTAAAAATTCATCAAAATTCAAATATTCGTTCTTAATTTTATCAATTTTTTTGATATTTCTAATACCTTGGAAAAAATGATAATTTGATAATTTTGGAATTTTCCAATCCCGAAGATTGCAAATATACTTCATTACTTTATTTATTTCATCCTTTTGTATATTCGGATCCTTTATCCGGCATTGATGACCGGAAATAGAATTAAATCGGGACTTTGTCTGACCTCGATCTCTACATAATTTTATTTTACAAAAATCTGAAATAATTTTTTCCTGCATATTACTCTCAAATTGTTTTGTATTTACTTTGCTAAATATCTTTTGAAAATAGTCCATCTTTAAAAAATTATCCAGCCATTCTTTTACATTTTTCGAAAATTTTTGAGCATTAATAAAAGAAGAATCTGCTAACCAGCACAACATTTCAAAGATATCATTTGATTTCTCATCATCAAACAACCAACGTAAAAAATGAATCGTTCCTAATGGATATTTTCTTGTAAAATTTTGTTGAGTTATGTTTCTAAGCAAATTGGGATTTAATGAATCTTCAAATCCGGATAATATATCTGATGGTTCTAATTTTAAAATATGATGGCCAATACTAGGAATTAGATAATTGGAAATATCCAGATCAACTGCGATTAGTCTCCTCTTTTTAATTTTCTCTCTGATATTTATTTTACTATCATACCAAAACTTATTGCAATCATAAAAGCCTAAAATATTCCAATTGAATTTATTTGCAAGAAATACTGAAGATAAAATAGCATCAAGATCATTGCCCGCTATTATTCCATCAATATCACCCGGATTATTAAATGGTGAAAAATTTCGAATTAATTCATGTTTATATTTATTTATCTGTATTGGACACATATTCTACTTTAAAATTATACTTTTTACTTCTTTATTAAAAGAGCGAATTTTGATAAAGACTTTAATTATAAATATATTTCTCAAAAAAAATAGTAGCAACATTACAATTAAATCAATAATTTACACGTCGTGTGTTTGGGAAACATCAAAATTTAAAATTGTTTTAACAAAAATTAAGGAGAAATGTATGGATCACGGACCAGCTGCTGTCTTGGAAAAAGATTATGCAACAGAGAAAAAAACCAAATTAGGATTAAAACTATTTTTAGTTTACAGTTTGATTTATATCGGATTTGTTACTATAAATATTGTTAATCCTTCTCTCATGGAAACCATTATTATTTTTGGTCTTAATCTTGCCATAGTATATGGTTTTTTATTAATTATCGTAGCAATTGTAATGGGACTTATTTACAATTCAACTTGTACAAGATGGGAAGATGAAATGAAAGCAGAACATGAAGCAAAAGAAAATGGAGGTGAAGAATGATTTATATAGCATCACCTATAGCCATTGCCTTATTTGTATCATTTGTAGCCTTCGTACTTTGGATCTCATTTTATTTCGCAAAAAAGACAAAAACCGCCAAAAGTTATTTTGCTTCAGGTGGAAATATTCATTGGGCAGTAAACGGAATTGCTTTTGCCGGTGATTATTTATCTGCTGCTTCATTCCTCGGAATTTGTGGGATGATTGCAGTTTACGGATATGATGGATTTTTATATTCTATTGGTTATCTATCAGGTTGGATTGTTGCCCTTTTTGTAGTTGCAGAACCTATGAAAAGATTGGGAAAATATACTTTTACTGATGCCTTGGATTATAAATTCAACTCAAAAGCTATTCAGTTAATGGCTGCCATTAGTACTTTGGTTGTTTCAATGTTTTACCTGATTCCTCAGATGGTTGGAGCGGGTGCTCTCGTGACTCCATTACTTGGACTTCCACATTGGGTTGGCGTAATTATGGTTGGTACAATCGTAATTTTCATTGTTGCTACAGCAGGAATGACATCAACTACTTATGTACAATTCCTAAAAGGCGGATTACTGATTATCTTTTCTACAATTTTAACTATTCTATTACTAAACAAAGGTATTGATAAAAAACCTTCTGAAGATTATCATAATTTTCAAACAATAAATGTAACATTGGAAAATTCAAAAATTGTTAGTCTTGATAATCCGGATTATACTATTATTGGTCAAAATGATGAAACCGGAAAACAATTTGTCAAATTATCTAAAGATGGTGTTGAAACCTGGTGGCAGCTTAAAAATAATGTTCTCGAAGAAGCTCTATCAAAAACAACTAAATCAAACGGTGAAGTACTTTACAATGGTCAACCAAAAGAAGATGGTGCATTCTATCAGGTTGGTCACATGAATAAAATTGTTTACAAAGGTGAAGAAGTTGAAGGTACCGGTAAACTTAATCCATTTTCATTCCTTTCTACAATAGATAATAGTGAAGTAGTACGATTCCCAAAATCAGTTTTACATGATGGTAAAGATAAAGTAACAGTTTGGTATCAACAAACCACGTTGGGTAAAGAACTGATGCGCCCCGGTCTAAAATTTAAAGTCGAAAAAGGCTCAGCAATGCAAAAAATTAATTTTATTTCACTTATGCTTGCTCTGTTTTTCGGTACTGCTGCTTTACCACATATTCTTATTAGATATTATACTGTACCAAGTCAAAAAGATGCCAGAAAATCTACTATTGTAGCAATAGGTGCGATCGGATTTTTCTATATTTTAACTATGTATTTGGGAATTGGTGCAATGGTAAGTGGTGTAATCGATGTTGAAAGTAGTAATATGTCAGCACCATTACTTGCAAAATTCTTTGGAATTAGTATTTTCTCTATCATTTCTGCTATTGCTTTTGCAACTGTTCTTGGAACTGTAAGTGGATTAATTGTAGCTTCTTCCGGTGCTATTGCTCATGATTTAATTAACAGGTATTTTGATGTAAATCTTACTGACAAAGGCAAAGTAAAAGCAGGAAAAATCTCAGCAATTGGTGTTGGATTATTTGCCATTCTTTTAGGTATCCTCTTCAAAGGTATGAATGTATCATTTCTTGTTGGATGGGCTTTTGCCGTAGCAGCATCTGCAAATCTTCCTGCGATACTTATGTTATTATTCTGGAAAAAAACTACAGCAAAAGGAATTGCATCATCAATTCTGGTCGGTATGATTTCAGCAATCACAATTATTCTTCTATCACCTTCTATGTTTGTTAGATTTGGATTGGATCCTGCAACTGCTCCAATCGGATTGGATAATCCCGGTATCATTTCAATTCCATTAAGTTTTCTTACATTAATAATTGTATCATTAATGACACAGGAAAATAAAGAAGCATAACATTAAATTTTGATGATTTTTACAAAGCGTTCTAACTTAGTTAGGACGCTTTTTTTAGTTCTATTTCGAGGATAGTTTTGTTAGTTGCTTTTTTTACTGTTAGATTATGAGAATTAATTTTAATTATTTCTCCAACTTTGGGTATTCGCTGAAAATGATTTAAAAAATAACCACCCAAAGTAACATAATCACCATCTGGTATTTCCATTTGAAACTTTTGATTAAAGTCATCAATTTCCATTCTGGCATTAATAATAGACGAATTTGATTTCTCTACATAATCAGGATTTATATGTATATCGTATTCGTCTTCAATTTCTCCTACAACCTCTTCCAGAATATCTTCTATTGTTACAATACCTTCAGCACCACCAAATTCATCAACAACAATGGCCATATTTATACCATTTTTCTGTAATTTTTCCAATAAATCAGAAGCATTCATTTGAGGTGGAACAAAATAAGCAGGTCGAATTAATGGTTTAATTTTTTGTTCATAATTTTCACCCATTACATCAAAACTATTCAGAATACCAATGATTTTATCAACTCTGTCATGATATACCGGTAACCTTCTGTGTTTTGTTTGCTGAATAATATTTACAGCCTCTCCAATACTTGCTTTCGAACGAATCCCAGCAACCTTTATAAGAGGACACATAATTTCTTTTACTTCAATTTCATTAAAATCCAATACGTTAGAAATCATCCGTTTCTCAGATGGCTTTACATCACCACTATAATTTTTCATATTCATTAATAATTGAAGTTCATCCTTGGTAACAAAAGTAAAACTTGTATTACTATTCTTTCCTCCAAAAAGTCTTGTAAGTAATGATGCCAAAGTAGAAAATATTTTTACAATAGGATAAAATAATAAATAAAAGAAAACAAGTATATATATTATTTTGGGAGTAATTGTATCAGACAATTGCTGAAAAATACTTTTAGGAACTATTTCTGCAAATATCCAGTTAATCAAAGAAATTATAACAATAGAAACAGGTATTCCAATATGTCCCATTGATTTGTAAAAAATTATTGCTGATGCTGTGGTGCTTATAATAGTAGATATATTAGTACCAACCAAAGTTGTGCCGAGCATTTGTTCGGGCTTTTCCAACATTTTAAGAATTAGTTTTGAACTAGGTTTACCCTTATTTGCTGATTCTTTCAATTTTAATTTATCAATAGATATGATAGCAATTTCTGATCCTGAAAAAAATCCTTCCAGAATTACACAAATTAGTATAATAATTATGCCTGTTGTTATTGTCATTTACGTCTCATAATTATAGATTGAATTCTATTGTTTTCAATTTTGTCAACGGTAAACTGAAGATTTTGATATTTTATTGTTGCTTTATTTTTTGGAATTTCGCCAAATAGTGAAAAAACAAAACCTCCTAAAGATTCCATACCTTCTACAGATAGGTTTGTTGAGAATTGAGCATTAAATTCTTCTAAATTCATGGAAGCATCGATTTTATAAATATTTTCACCAACCTTTTTAAACTGAGATTCTTCAATTTCAAATTCATCATAAATCTCACCAAAAATATTCTCGAGCAAATCTTCAATTGTTACCAAACCGGTAACACCTCCATATTCATCAAGTGTAATTGCAACAGAAAGACGCTCTTTTTTAAACTTTGCAAATAAAATATCGGCTCTTTTATTTTCAGGGACAAAATAGGGCTTACGTATAATTCTAGATAATGTTTCACTAGAATTTTCTATCTCTTTTTTTGTAAGTCCTATAAGATCTGTGGCAAATAAAATTCCAATAATATTATCTTGATTTTCTCTATAAATCGGTACAGATGAATAATGCCCTTGCTTAATTTCTAAAATCATTGATTTCAAATCCATAGACTCCGGCAAACAAAAAAGTGTAGAGCGTGGAGTAAATATTTCTGACAATTGAGTATCTCCAAAATTAAAAATTTTATGGATAATCTCTTTTTCAGATAAATCAAGTTCTCCTTCTTTTTCACTTTCATTTACAATTGCTTTTACAACATCTTCTGTCAAAATATTTATTTTCCTGGATTTTTTTCTAATAATTAGATTTACAATTCCATCAGCAATATGTTTAATAACCCAACGTAAAGGAGTTATGATTTTTCCAAAAAGAACCAAAGGTTTTGCAATAATAGATGAAAGGACTATATTATTATTTATTGCAATTGTTTTGGGAGTGATTTCACCAAAAAGCAATAAAATAGGGAGAGCAACTAAAATATTAATCCATAGCGATTCTTTATGAAAAATCATAATAATAATACCGGCAGTAACTGAAGATATGGCAATATTTACAAACTCATTTCCAAGTAAAATTGTGATGAGTAAAGTTCTTGGTTTTTCTAATAGTTCTGAAACTAATTTTCCTTTAGTTGGGTTTTTTTTTGATAAATTCTTTTTTTGAATATCAGATAAAGAAAACAACGCTGTTTCAGATGATGAGAAAAAGGCCGAAAATAAAATTAAAATTGTTAGTAAAATTATATAAAAAGTCAATATCATGTTCTTAATAGTTATCAGTTTATGTTTTTATTTTTTAACAAGATCATAAATTACACAATATTTTATAATAATAAAAATAAAGTTAATAAATATGATTCTAACTATTTGCTTTTTAGTCTGTAATCTTACTATATTTAAAAGCTAAAAATTTTGAAAACAAGAAAATAAAACAGACACTATATATTCTTCATTTCAAAAAATTATAGAATTATTTACATAAACCCGATTAAAAGGAGATTAAACTATGGCAAAAAAAATGCAAAGTATGGATGGAAATACTGCTGCTGCTCATGTAGCATATGCATTTAGTGAAGTCGCTGCAATTTTCCCAATAACCCCATCTTCACCAATGGGTGAAAAAGCAGATGCTTGGGCTGCTACCGGCCTAAAAAATATCTATGGCGAAGTTGTAGATGTAGTTGAAATGCAATCAGAAGCCGGTGCTGCCGGAACTGTTCACGGAACTCTATCTGGTGGAGCATTGACTACTACTTTTACTGCATCTCAAGGATTGATGTTAATGTTACCAAACATGCACAAAATTGCCGGTGAAATGTTACCAACAGTTTTTCATGTTTCTGCACGTTCATTAGCTGCACAGG
>JAOZSG010000164.1 GCA_029939785.1 Fidelibacterota bacterium
TAGAGAATCTATTAAAGGATTCCTTATAATTTGTTGAAATTTTCATTAAATATCCTGGTTCTTTAACCACTAATGAACACTAATATTTAATAATTCAATTTTTATTCGAGTCTATTAGTGTTCATTAGTGGTTAATAGTTGTTCATTTTTTTATATCCGCCAGTTGGCGGATGACACTACCCTTTTTTGCAATTATTTTCGTTTTATTGAATTTTGATATGTCAATAATAACTCTTCAGCTTCTTTTATTTTCCCAATTTTTGCTAATAAACCAACAGTTCTTTTTAAGGCAAGCTCATTATTTGGACTTTTCGATAATATAAATTCATATACTTTAATTGCAAATATAAATTGGTGATTTTTTATTAATATTGTAGCAATAGTGTTTAAATAATCAATATCTTTAACAGATAAATGCATTTTTAATTTTTCAAAGTATGTAAGTCCATATTCAAAATTATTATTATCCAGATAATAGTTCATTAATCCTCTTATTGCTAATATATTATTTTCATTATGATTAAGTAATTTAATATATATTTCTTTTGCTTTTTCATAATCTTGGTTTTCGATATGTTTTTTTGCAAGAGTTTGTAATATTATTTCTTCATCAATTACAACATCAGTAGATATTTTCTTACCTGATTTATTAATAATTTTTGTCATATCAAGTAATTTATTAAGCCATGTTATTGTCATGTTAATATTGTTATTTTTTTCATATATCTTGTAAAGAAAATAATATGATCCACATTGTATTGGTTCAATTTTTATTGATTTTTTTAAATTTAGTTCTGCTTCTTCTAATTTGTTTAATTTAAACAAAACTTCACTCATTGTTGCAAGTAATGATGCTGTCATTTCTGAATTAAATTGATTTAAGTCAAAAGCTTTTCTATAACATTTTAGAGCCTTCTCATTTTCTTCTGTTAATCCATAATTTTGTCCTAAAGTATAGTAACCATATCCATAATTTGGTTTTTCAACAATCATCTTTTCTAGAAGATTTCGATTTCTAGCATTTTTTTTTCTCGCAGAATCTTCATCCAGATTATATCCATAATGAATTATTTCAATATCACAATTTCGTTCTATTCCGTTTATTTTTTTTAAACTGGGAGAAACTTGTTCATGAATTCTTCCTGTAAATATAATTCCTTTATGATTTGTAAATAATCTATGAGCATCTGATATATAAAAATTATTTTCCTTATTTTGGATGTTTTTTATGTTGACTTTATAAATTGTTGGGTATTTTATTTTTTTTTTAACAATAGAGTATAAAAGGTTTTTTGATTCATTTGTTAAACGTTCATCTGCATCTAACCAAAAGATCCAATCACCAATAGCATGCTTTATTGATTCGTTTCTTGCATCTGAAAAATTATTAGTCCATTGAAAATGAAAAATATCAGTATTATACTTTTTTGCAATATTGATTGTGTTATCTTGAGAACCTGTATCCACTATTACGATTTGATCAGCAATATCTTTGATACTATCAAGACATTTTTCTAGCATATGCTCTTCGTTTTTTACAATCATACATACTGATATTGTTGATTTTTTTTTCATTTTTTATTGATTTTTTCTTTAATTAATTATTTGTTTACCTAAAAATTTGGCTAATTCATTATTGGGATCAATATCCTGAACTTGTTTTATATATGTTAAAGCATTTTCATATTGTCCTGCTTCAATTGATAATTCAGCTAATTTTAATGATGTTTCAATATCATTTGGATTTTTTGCTAATATTTCAAAGAGGATATTTATACTTTCTTCATAATCTTCTAATTCTAATAATACATCTGCCAGATTTTTCTGTGCATCCAGAAAAATAGGATCGATTTCGATTACTCTTCTAAAAGCATCTTTTGCTTTCTCAAAATCTTTTTCTTCATAAAAAATCATCCCGGCTATATTTAAAGCTTTTATATGTTCCTGATTTAATTCTAAAAGTTCATCAATTAATTGAATTGCTGTATTGTTATCATTATTGTTTCTTGCATCGATAATTTCTTGAAATAGAAGATTTTCATTAGTCTTGTTATCGACATTTTTGTCAAGCATATGGTCCAAGTCTCGTGCTCTTTTATTAATTGGATCTAATTCGTGTACTTCTGCTAAATATTTTTCAGCATTTCCATGTTTTCCAGCTTCAATATTTATTTCAGCCATTCTTAATAATGTTGGAATATTTTCAGGATATTTCTTTAGAATTGAATAGAAAATTTCTAATCCTTTTTCATATTGTTCTGTATCTAAAAATAGTTCTGCTAAATTTCGTTTTGCTTCAAGAAATTCTGAATCTTCATTGATAGATTTAAGAAACATTATTTTTGCATTTTCAAAATTTTCTTCATTATAACTTAATACTCCAAGTTGATTATAGGCTTTTGCTTTTTGCATAGTTTCTTCGATAATATGATATAATGTTTTTCGTGCTTCATTAACATTCCCAAGTATTTGATAAGATAATACTTGTCCCCAATATGCTTCGAATATTTTATGGTTATTTGCAATACTGGAATAAATTTTTAATGCTTTATTTGGTTTATTATTTAAAAGCATTGAATCAGCCTTTTTTATATTAACAGATAATTCTCTTATAATACCTCTTCTTTTAATTATTCTTAATCTTTTAGCAACAATATTAACTGATTTATCCCAAGTCCATTCTTTTCTGATAGTCTCACTTGTGACTTTTCCCATTTTTTTTATTTGGTCAGAAAATTCAACAACCCATTTCATTTTGTTCACAAGATCATTTTTATCAGGTTCATGTATCCATGCATTTTTAACAAGTTTTTTTCCGCCTATTTCATCAACATCTGTTTTTAGAACTCTAGCATTTATTAAGATTGCATTTTGTTCATTACAAAAATCCAGACATGCACCTCCATTTGTAACCAATGGTGTTGTACCACAAGCCATTGCTTCCAAAATAGGTAAGCCGAAGCCTTCACCACGATAAGGTAAAACAAGAATATTACAAGCCGTGTATAAGCCTACTAACTCTTTTTCTGGTAATAATTCATCAATATATTCAATTTCTGGAGCAGTTTTGTCTTTCATCAACTTAAGTATTTTATCTTTACTATTATTTTTTTTATAAAAGGATTGAGTACCCATATCTTTAATTACTAAACACACATCATCTTTATTTGAAAAGGCATTTGTATAACTTTTTAGAAGAATATCAATTCCTTTACGGAATATGGTTCCACCAACAAAGAGGAATTTAAATTTCTTTGTTGTTTTTAATTTATAAGGTGCAACATTGGGATTATAAATTTCAGGGTCTATTCCGTTTGGAACAACTATAACTCTTTCTGATGGGATTCCGCTATTCATATAGACTTCTTTAACATAATTAGAAGGCACCCACATTTCATCAACCTGATCAATAAAAATTTTTGTCCAGTTTTTAGGTAAAAATCCAAATTCCCAAGGTAAAATCGTTACCCAATGACCCTTTTTAGGTGGTGTTAAAATAGGAGGATATTCATGTCGGATATGTACATCAATTTTATCATGTAATTCAGAATCGATATGATTAACAATATTGTTAAATCGATTATTATTCTTATATCCACAATTTAATATTTCCGGATCTTTTGCTTTAATTGATAGATTTATATTTTCTTCGTTTAGCAATAATCTACATAATTCTCTATTTACTGCTGCCAATGATAAGCATGCTAACATTGGACCTTCCCATAAAACATTAATAATTTTACTTTCGCTTATTGATTTTTCTTTAATGAACTCTATTTTCAATTTAAAGATTTTAATTTCACCAAAAACGATATTATTCAAATCATATTTTTCTGACAATAATCCGTGAAACAAATTAAATCCAGTACTCAATGCAGTAATTATAATGTATTTAGGTAAATTATTTTCTAATTGAGAAATAATAATTTTTTCCATTTTTTTGGGATCTGAAAAATAATTCACTTCCGGTCTGGGACAAAACAATGTATCCACACTTGTATGTCTCTCTGCCCATAAATAAACTTCATACTCCGGACCCCAGACATAAATATTATCATCGGGATCAGTTTTTTCCTTTATCATAAGACCAAGTTTTTCACCAATCTTATTGAAAATAAACTCATCATCATCATTGAAATAAACTTTTTCTCGGTTTGTAAATAATTCTTTATATTGATATAAAGTAAAAATTAGAGATGTTAATCCAATTACGTAAAATAATAGTGTAAATAGAGAATTAAAATTATGATAATCTTGAATTAGTTTCATTAATCCCATGCCTGATAACCAACTTAGAGGAACTAATAAAGGAATAAAATGATATGGCATTAAATGTTTATTTAATGATATTGTTAAGATTACAAAAAACAACCAAACGAATAGTACTATAATGTCTATTGATAATTGAAATTTGATAATTGAAAATACTATTGATCCGATAATTATTATTATAAAAAACAATGATTGTTTTGCTAAATGAAATAATAATTGTTTTACCCAACGATCTACATTCTTTTTTAAAGAGTTGGTTTGTTTTGCTCCAATATTTTGTTCTTTATAAACAGAATCTATCGAACCCGGATTTTGAATTTTATGATATTGAAGATTTATAATGAATTGTTTTAAAGAAGTATAATTTAAGGCAAAAATTCTCAAAAATATAGAAGTAGGTATTTTTTCATTTTTTAAAAATAAATAAGTTAACAAATAACCAAGACTGATACCTATTATTAGTATAGTAAGATTTAACATTGAAAAATTATATAAGAACAAAATTATAAATACAATTGGAAAAGTATTAATATATGCTGACTGTTTAAATAGTAATGAACCAAAGCAAGAAAGTCCTGCAAAAATTAAAACCCAGGAATTCTCATGTGAAATTAATATTAAATATACTGATAATATTGAGAAAAAAGTTTGTTCAATTTCATCATTCGACTGTATCCAAACAAAGACAGGAGCAGAAGATAATAACGCAAAAAATCCAGCGATTAATACAGCAGTTGAAAAATCAAATAATTGTAGGCTGGATAAAAACAATATAATATTTGTGCCAATTAAAAAGATTAGTGAAGAAATTCTAAAAACTTGTCTTGATAATCCAAAATATTTTAATAATAAACCATATAACAGCCATCTACCTGGAGGATGACTCTCTTTTGTATCAACATATACTTTTCTTTTTTTATTTAGCCAAAAAAGTCCATGATAGCCATAAATTCCATAATCACGATCTAATGGTACATTGATATATGGTAGTTTGATTAATAAATTAACAAATATAATTGATAAAATTGTTATCCAGATCATAATTCCCTTTTTATTGATTGTGAATAGATGATTAATTATCAGAAAAATCAATAACTTGACATTATTATTAATGAATTATATTATTAAAATCAAGTAAAAGTATAAAATTTATATGATAATATTCTGTTGAAATGTTTTCCGATTAACTTATATAAAATATTTTTTATTGTATTCGGTATTGGTAAAAGAGAATAACAAAGAATGATTATTTCTTTTATATTTTTTGATATTTTAATACCTTCCCAAAAAAGATTAAATACCAATTTATGTTTATCAAATTTTAATGTCTGAAAACTATAGCAATGAATTACTCCTGCTATACTTCTGATATATTTTTTACGGCAAAAGTCATCTCTGTTAAAATCATATAATTCTTTGCAATTTTTTTTATTGATATACATTTTTCTATGTGACTATAACGACTAAATAACCTGCATTTTTCGCATATTTAATTGCAGGTATTTGAAAATTAGAACCTCTTAATATAAGAATTGTTTTAGACATTTATTAATTTCACGAAATTTCGTTTAATATCTTTTGTAAGTTAAGAATATTCGAAATTTGAATATCATGTCTGGTTTCATCTTGATTTCCTGTATAAATAAGTAATTTTCCAAAAGGAAGATCAGGAATTACTTTTTGGAGTTGTTTAAAACCTTTAAAAAAATCTTTAGCAACAGTTTCACTTACTTTTATTTCTATAGGAAGAAATTGATGACCAATATTGTATATAATATCGACTTCATTACCTGTACTATCTCGATAAAAATTTAAATTATTTCGTCGTCCATGATTATAGCGATATTTGAGTAGTTCAATAACTGCAAGGTTTTCAAATATATTTCCTCTTAAAGGATGTCTCTCAATATGGGATAATTTTTCAATTCCTAATAGAAAACTGACTAATCCTACATCATAAAAATAGAGTTTTGGAGATTTAATTAATCTTTTTTTGATATTACAATGAAATGGTTCAAGAAGAAAAATGATATAACTCGCTTCAAGAATTGTAAGCCAGTCTCTGATAGTGGTATGAGAAATTCCAAGATCATTTCCGATACTATTTAAATTGAGAAGTTGCCCTACTCTACCAGCACATAATTTTACAAATTTTTGAAATGAACTTAAATTTTTTATAGATATTAATTGTCTTAAATCTCTTTCAACATATGTTTCAAAATAATCTGCTAAAGCTTGTGTAGGATTGAGATTTTGATCATAAATTCTTGGATAAAATCCTTTGTAAATAATTTCATCAATATCAGAAAAATCATAATTATTTTTAACTTCAGTCATACTAAAAGGTAGTAATTTTAACAATGCAGTTCTTCCTGCTAATGATTGATTAATTGAATTAGAAATCTCAAATTGTTGACTGCCTGTTAAAATAAACAATCCATTCTGTTGTTTTTCGTCAACTATACCCTGAATATAAGAGATCAAATTCGGAGCATGTTGAATTTCGTCTATCACAGCTCCTTCAGGTATTTTTCTTAAGAATCCACGAGGATCAGATTTAGCAAATTCTCTAACATCAAGCATTTCTAAATTGATATAATCTTTATTTTTAAAAACATTTTTTGCAAGTGTTGTTTTACCTGATTGTCTTGGACCAGTAATTGTGACAACAGGGTACTTCTGAGAAATTTGTCTTAAATATTTTGATATTTCACGATCTATCATCTAATCCTCATTGTAAAATCTATTAATAAGTTACAAAAAATAATTTGTAATGTGCAAGTACAACTTGCAAATTGCAAATTGTTTTTTTGTTTATCAAACAATTTATTATTTTATCTAATTCACTATTTTTTAAATCAGGATATATAGGAAGACAATGAATCGGATTTGATATTTTAGTAGCTATTTTAAGATTACTTTTTTTAGCCGAATCCAATCCTCTATATAACCTTTAATCCATAAGTATCAGCAATTTTTTGTATTTTCTCTACATTACCTGGGAAACCATATACTACACTTGAATTTTTAATATTTGATATATTTGCAAAAAGTTATTTTTTTTGTAAAATTACTAAAGATCTTTTATGTTCTATCTTAAGAAACTTCCCAATTCCATATAATAATTTTTCAAAATAATATGATGTATAGATTTTTTTTAAGATTATTTCTAAACCAGGAATAATAAATAAAAACAATTTCAAATATTTTCTATTATTCTTGATAAATTGTTGTTTTTTTTCTGAAACATCCGGAT
>JAOZSG010000165.1:0-3587 GCA_029939785.1 Fidelibacterota bacterium
TCGAAGAGTTATCTCAGTCAAAGAACATTCCCAAAGAGGGCTTTGGGAATGAGTAGTTATTTGTTAATTGTTATTTATCATTTTTATTATTCGATAGAATTTCGTGATAATAAGATATGTGCTCAAGCAAACTGCTTATTACGCTTTTTCCGAAATGATGACCGCCGGGATATTCAGCATAAATGAATGGAATTTCTATTTCTCTTAATCTTTTCTCAAAACGTGAATTGGTTTTATATAGAAAATCATCACGTCCGACTTCAATAATTACTCCAATATCTTTTCTTTTGCGAACATGATTTATGAGATTGAAACAACTATTATGATGATAGTTTTTTGTGTGTGTCCAATAATCTCCTAAAAGTTCTTCCATTCCAAAACCCACTCCATCCCAATCCAAATCATAAATTCCAAAAGCTAAATCTAATGCACCACCACGACTTGCAGCTATTGAAAAATCATCAGGATAACGGCAAAGTAAACTTATTGCACCATATCCACCCATACTAAATCCGGCAAGAAAACGACCTTCTCTTGATGCAATAGTTCTGTATTGCTTATCAATAAATGCAGGAATCTCTTTTCCAACATAAGTAGCATATTTGTTTTCAGACTTTTCTGGTGCATCCAGATAAAATGTATTTCCTACTATAGGTGCTACAATAATGGTTTGATAAGATTCCGCAATCTTTAAAAATTCAAGTTTTGTACCATACAAATTTCTTAGACCTTTTTCATTCACATCATTATTATTTACACCGTGTAAAAAATATGTAACAGGAAAAGACTTTTTTGTTTGATTGTATGTTTCAGGAAGAAATACAAGAACAGGGAAATCCTTCTGCATAGATTCACTATGCACCATTTTGATTTCACCATATTCACTTTTTTTATCTTGTGCTATAGTTTGCGTTATTGATATACTTTCTATAATAAAAAGTAAAAAAATAATTGGAAGATAATTCGTAATTTTCATCATGTTTCTCTCTGTAAAAAAATAGTTAGTTTAATCTCATTGTATTAATAAATATTCTCAAAAACAGGTCGGGTTTTCGAACGACTATCCCCTTTATTTATTACATTCTCAACTTTCATAATCTGATAATGCTTGTAAGGAATTGAATTTATTCCACCATCCCATCCACGTAATTTTCCTTCCCAACTTTTGTCCGGATGACCCCATAATCCTTCAGCATATATTGGCTGACCCTGAGCAATATCGACAATTACTATTCCATATTCTTGCATTGCTTTTGCTACTACCATCTCTTCTTTTGTTAAATTAAATGGTGCAAGATTCAATTTCGGGTCGAGTCTGATAACTGCTCCTTCCGGTATTCCACCATCAATATAACCATCAGTCCAGGATGCCGGATAAACAAATTCCTGATATGATGCATAACGTGTTGCACAGGACAATTTATGACTAATTTTACCGGACATGACTTCATCATACATAATTAATCCTGCAAATGCTGGCACACCAGGCGCACGGCTTGGTCCATGAAAATGAACGCTCTCTCCATTAACATACCCTAATTCAAAACCATCAAAGGTACCATCTCCATCAAGACGAAACATCATACCCGTTTTAGATTCCCATGAACCATTTTCTAATTTTTTCAATCCCCACATATCCCATGCTAACATTCTATTCCAATCAACGACAGTAAAGTGAGCATCGTTTTCAGGATCTGGCATAGCATTGTTAGGAATTGGAACAGGATTAAAACCTGGACCATGACCAAACCTTTCTCTATCAACTACAGTATTCCATGTTTTCTTTTCACTCTCAGTTAAATAATGATAAGCTACATTATGCATTGGAGTATTTTCATCAACTTCATAAACTGGTATTGTCCATTCCTCCCATGAAATTCCAAAATATTCACCGGTTGGTTCTTGCTCCAACATTTTGATCCACTTATCTGTTCGGGGATCAACTTCAGCATCCTCTGGTATAGGTTGATTCCAAAAACTTTCCTTAGAAAAGAATCTTTTTACTTTGCTATTATTCGCTATTTCTATCTTCGATTCTGAACTATCACAATTAGACAGCATTAAAATAATTAAGAATAATCCCACATACATTTTCATTTTTTACCTCTTTTTTTTAGACAGGATTAACAGGATTTACTGGAAAAATATAATTTGTCATCCCGTTAGTCCTGATAATATGGTCTATAATTTTTCATATCCGCCAGATGACGGATGATATTACCTTTGTTTATTTATTTTACTATGGCTAATTTTCCTCTTATTATTAAAATAACAGGAAGTATAATCAATGAAAATAATTATACGTTTAGTAGTTTGGACTTGTTCAAAATTTAAAACAGAAACAATTATTAGTCTAGTCATTGAACTGCTAAAAATATCTGACAAATACGAGATTAGAGTTAAAAAATTAGCAAAAGCACATTCAAAAAATACACACTCTAATTACAAAGATTTTATTGTTGACCCATTACCTCCGTTAACATATTCTGAAATGATTCATAAAAAGAGAATTATATATTACGAAAAACTATTATCCGAAATTAAAGCAAAAAAGAAAAAAGCAATAAACTAATCAAACCAGTAAAGACAGTTTTTCTCGTTTTGGAAACGCTCTTGAATATATCAGTTAGGTCAACCAATGTATCTTTTAATCTATTCGTACTTTTCGCATTACCTTTTTTTACTCATAGATTGAATATTTTTTATCCGTGTTTTTTCAAAAATCTGTGAGCAATGTATTTTACTCCACCGAAAAAACAGATTTCAATCTGATATCTTC
This sequence comes from Fidelibacterota bacterium, assembly GCA_029939785.1. Taxonomy (GTDB): domain Bacteria; phylum Fidelibacterota; class UBA2242; order UBA2242; family JAFGTP01; genus JAOZSG01. The sequence continues at coordinate 2,780 of JAOZSG010000165.1, forward strand.
GGATGAACTCCCGATCATTACTTTGAATTCGCCGGGCTCAACAATAAAATTCATATCAATATCGTACATAGAAAGCAGTTCAGGAGTTAGTTCAAAAGTCACGGTTTTTGTTTCATTCGGTTTTAGATTTATTTTGTCAAATCCTTTTAGTTCTTTTACCGGCCTCACCACACTGGCAATTTTATCATGAATATATAATTGAATAATCTCTGCTCCTGCAACTTTGCCTGAGTTTCTAATATCTGCTGAAATTCTGATATTTTCTGTTTTGCCAATCTTTTGTGAAGATAATTTCAAATTACTATATTCAAAATTTGTATAACTCAATCCATGACCAAAAGGAAATAAAGGATCATTTCCGATTCCGATATAGGCATCTTTTGGTTTGAATGGTAAATGGTTATAGTTAAGTGGAACCTGTCCGAGTTCTTTAGGAATAGTAATAGGCAGTTTACCACTCGGATTTACTTCACCAAAGATTACTTCAGCGATGGCATTTCCGCCCTCTTCACCCGGATACCAAGCTTCTATGACAGCCGGAGTATTATCAATCCAGTTTCTCATGGTAATGATGTTTCCTGTTTGTAGCACTACAACTGTTGGTGTACCAGTTGCTGTAACCGCCTTGATAAGTTCTTCCTGTGGTCTGTTCAGATTAAGAATTGCTCTATCAGCATTTTCAGCACTCATGCTTCCCACCACTATTACAGCAACATCTGATTTCTTTGCAAATTCTACTGCTCTATGAATATTAATTAATGGATCAACATTCCATCCCAAACTAACATAAGAGCCATAAGTACCTTCA
>JAOZSG010000165.1:3687-7487 GCA_029939785.1 Fidelibacterota bacterium
GTAATCCCAGTCAAATTCGATATTTTTATCAATCCTTGTAAATATTGGATCACCGAAAAAATCGCTGTTATTAAAATATTCACCTTTAAGTCCATTAATTGTCTTTCCCTTTACAATTGTTGTAAATCGATCGGAATGGATTGCCGGATAGGCATAATATCCTATTTCAGCACCTTTTTCATAATTCACCTGAGCATCGGGTACGATATTTTTAATTCCTTCCATAACACTGACTAACTTTTTCCCGTAACCATTGTAATGATCACCTTTAATCTCATTGGCAAGTGGACCTAAAACAGCAATGGATTTAATATCTTTACTAAAAGGCAGTGTCTGATTCTCATTTTTTAATAAAATCATACATTCTCTTGCAACCTCAAGAGTAACAGCCCGATGTTCGTCAGAATCTGTTATCTTTCCTGCATATTCCGGATCAACATAAGGATCATCAAAAAGTCCGACTCTGAATTTCTGAGTCAGCACTCTTTTTACAGCATCATCAATCTTTTTTTCTGAAACTAAACCATCTTTAACAGCCTGAATTAATGGTTCTTTGTAGAACATATGTGACAACTCCACATCACATCCGGCATTCATCGCCTGTGCCGCAAGTTCTTTTTTTGTTTCAGCAGTATAATATGCCTGATAAACTATAGGTAGTGCATTTCCATCGGAAACAATAAAACCATCAAATCCCCATTCATTTCTAAGAATATCTGTCATCAGCCATTTATTTGTAGCACATGGAATTCCATCGAGTGTATTATATGCGGTCATTACGCACTTAGCACCACCCTCTACAATAGAGGCCTTAAATGCCGGAAAATATTGTTCTCTAAGTAATCGCTCTGAAAAATGCACCGGTGAGCCAAACTTTCCATCCAAACCCATATTCGCAACAAAATGTTTTGGCGTACTGATAATACCGTTTTGCTCCATTGTTTTTACATAGGCGACTCCCATCTTAGAACAAAGAAATGGGTCTTCGCCATAAGTTTCATGAATACGTCCCCAGCGAACATCTCTTCCCAAATTTACAACAGGGCTAAACAAGTGTCGGCAACCTCTGGCTTTTGTTTCTGCTGCAATAACCTCAGCCATCTTTACATAAAGATCAGTATCCCATGAACTGGCTAAAGCAATAGAATGTGGAAATCCGGTTGTTTTATAACCCATAACTCCGAATATTCCTTCTTCTTCCATCAGAACAGGAATTCCAAGTCGGGTATTATTTATATAGCGTGCCTGCATTTCATTATATTTTCTTGCGGCTTCGTCTGGTGCAAGACTATTAAAAAGGGCAAAAACCATCCCCGGATCATTTTTCATTTCATGAATATAATCTTTCATACCAAATTGAATTTGAATGATTTTATCTTTTAGTGTCATTTGATTCATTAGATCATTTACGCGGTCTTCTATACTGACATTAGCATTTTTATAAATAGGTTTTTGTAAAATAATCTCTGCAAGCATGCCATAAATAATAGCCTGTGGTCCATGATGATCATCAGGTAGAGCCGGTTTGTTCAGCCATGGTTCAATTGTTCGCAAAGGACCGGGTCCCTTACATGCTCCTAATACTATTCCATCATCTGTAACATAATTTCTCAACTCTTTTGCAGCCAATAATGCAGCATCTCTATATTTTTCATCTTTCAGAAATCCCTTTTTGTAAGCCACCGCAAGATAATAAGCTATCATACCGGTTCCACTGGTTTCCGGATAACTTTTATCAAATGACAAATGTGGTAACTGATGCCACATTCCATTTTTATCCTGAACTTTCAATAGTGCATCAGCCATTTCTTTTAATACAGCCTGCAAGCGATAATAATATGTAGATTGAAAAGGTACAGCTTCCATTGCCGGTACAATACCACGCATCAACCAACCATGTCCACGGGACCATGCTCCGGGTGATAGTTTTGTCGTATCCGCCAACCAGCCTCTTCCCTGACAATAGAGCCCGTTTTCTGGATTACGTAATAAGTCTCTGTAAATTTCATATTGCTCTGTACTTTCTTTGTAAAAAAGCGTATCTCTGGTCAAAGCACCTGCTCTTGCAACACGACTACAATACTCCTGGATATAATCGATCAGAACATAATATCTTCCTGTTTTTTCAGTCTTATTCTTGTGATGAATCATAACCGCACCTTCTGGTGACCGCTTTACTTCCTTCATCATTTTTATAGTTTCAGAAACATAAGGATTAACATATTCTTTGTTTCCGGTGGCTTTGTAAAGTGCATAATTATAACTACCAAAAGGCTGTGATTTATATGAAACTGTATCTGAAGGCTTAAGGTTTCGTAGTGTCATAATATCCGATACTTTTTTTGTATATAGATTTTTCCCGGTATAAATATCATAAAACAGCATAGCCTCGAATGTAATATCCATTGTATAACCTCCCCAGACAGATTTCTGTGTGGAGAAATTATTGTGTGATTCAAAAAAGTGATCTACCACTTTATGAATGATTACATCAGGAGAATCTGATTTTTGGTCTGCTACATTCCCCATATATATACAGCTGCTTAATGCTGTAATTATCAGGATAATGAATAAGATGCCTTTTGTCTTCATGTTTAATTCCTTTTTTCTAATATAATTCCCAAATTGAATATTCTTGATTTATCAAATATAAAAATAAGATATGACAAACTAATTTCAATCACTATTTTCAGGCAAAATATAATCGTAAAATTTATATTTAGCAATATCACCAACTCTAAGATAACGTCTGCTTATAACCGATTTATCATTTTGGGGCAGTAGGACTCTGTAAATAAATACGCTCTCCAACATGAATGAAAATCTCATTTTTTTACCAAATTTCAGGAGATGGGTTATAGGAAATTCGATAGGTATAAAACATCTTTACGATACCAACTATATCGCGATGTATAGTCCAAATTTTGCAAATTATGTTGTTCTTTCAGAATACTATTATTGGTTTTTTATCTTTATATTATTTACTCTCTGTTTCAAGTGGCGGTACTTTGTAAACCTTGCGTAACCGTGCCAACTCTTTTTTCATCTCATCGACTATTTTATTATATTTCGGATTATCATATTCATTTTTCATTTCAGTAGGATCTTTTTGTAAATCGTACAGTTCCCATTCGCCTATCTTATAAAAATTGATCAATTTATAACGTGCATTAGCAACACCTTCATGGAGTTGAACACTTTGCCATTCCAGTTCTTCGTAATAATGGTAATAGAGAGACTTTCTCCAATCATCCGGAGTTAAACCCAACATTAGCGGCTTTAAACTACTGCCCTGCATATCTTTAGGCTGATTCACTCCCGCAATATCCAAAAAAGTCTGAGCAAAATCGAGATTGGAAGTTAAATCAGAATTAATACTCCCTGGTTTTATTTCTCCAGACCAACTGGCAATCAGCGGAGTACGGAACGACTCTTCGTACATGAATCGTTTATCAAACCAACCGTGCTCACCGAGATAAAACCCCTGATCAGAACTGTAAACAATAATTGTATTTTCTTTTAAACCATTCTTTTCCAAATAATCCTGTCTAAAATTTTTCTTTCATTTTTTCATAAAACATTTATTACTCGTTCCCAAAGCCCTCTTTGGGAACGTCATCAACATATCAGTCAGTATGTCGTTTGTTTTTCATCTTCCTTTTAATATTTCAATTCATTTTTGGGATCTACTAAGCGTAAAATTAATCCCCATCCGCCAATATTATTTTCAACTTTTACCAGAATTGTATTTTTTCCTTTTTTTAGATTTACATCCAAAAATTCTTCATCGTGTACTGCTC
>JAOZSG010000166.1:0-4577 GCA_029939785.1 Fidelibacterota bacterium
CGAGTCTTGAATTATTTATTAATGGAAAAATATTTTGCTTCAGGATGATGACATATTATAGCAGAAGTGGTTTGCTCAGGTACCATTAAATATTCTTCAGTAATTGATATTCCATATTTACCTGCACCTAATAGATCAATGATAGTTTTATTTTGCTCCAGATCAGGACATGCCGGATAACCAAATGAATATCTTGAACCCTGATATTGTTGTCTGAAAAGTTCTTTTTTTGTTTTTCCATCCGCCTGATTAATACCAAGTTCCATTCGTATAATTTGATGACAATACTCTGCTATTCCTTCTGCTAATTCAACTCCAAGTCCATGCAAAAGGAAATAGTCTTTATAATTATCATCACTATACAGTTTCTTTTCGAAATCGACAAATTTCTGTCCTATTGTAACAATTGATAATCCAATAACATCATCTTTATCTGAATGGAAATAATCGGCGATGGATCGATAAGGTGGAATAGTTTGTCTTGGAAAAGTAAGAGTACTTAGTTCTTTTCTATTTTCATCAAACAAGATTACCTGATTCCCTTTTGAGCGACATTTCCAATAGCCATAAATAATTGTAGGTTGAAAAATATTTTCTTCGACAATTTTCCGTTTCCAGTAATTGAGAGCAGGAATTACTTCATCTTTTACAATTTTATTGTAATCTTCATCAGATCTATTTTTCTGTTTATATTCCCACCTGCCTTTAAATAATACGTGTTCATTTATCCAACTAAATGCAGTATCTATATCAATATCAATAACTTTTTTTCCATAAAATGGCGGTATCGGAATACTGTTTTTTCTGGATGGCAATTGAATATCTTCTGAGCTAATTTGTTTTTCTTTCAGAATTTTTGATTCGGAATGAAATGGTTTAGGGGGTTTTCTGTTTACTGAAGTATAATCCTTAATTTCATTCATTGTATAAAGTCCATCAAAGGCATCTCTGCAATAATGAACTTTTCCATTATAAACTGCCTGGCAGTAATCAGACACAAAATTTCTTGTCAACGCCGCACCACCTAATAAAACAGGAACATCAATATTCATTTGATTTAATACTTCAAGATTTTCCTTCATGATAGCAGTTGATTTCACTAAAAGTCCGCTCATTCCAATAGCGTCTGCATTATGCTCTTTTACAGCTTCGGTAATTCTTTCCACATCAATCTTAATACCAAGATCAATGACTTCAAATCCATTATTAGTCAAAATAATATTCACAAGATTTTTCCCAATATCATGAACATCACCTTTTACAGTTGCGAGTACTATTTTAGTTTTACTTCTCCCCTCAGTTTTTTTCATAAAAGATTCAAGGTAATGAACTGATTCTTTCATTACTTCAGCAGATTGAAGAACAAAAGGTAACTGTAACTCACCACGTCCAAAAAGTTCACCAACTTCTTTCATTCCTTCAATAAGAATATCGCTGATAATTTTTTCGGCAGGCATTTCATCTTTTAATGTTTTAAGTATTGGAATTATTCTGGATTTATCACCATCTATTATAAGTTGCTTAACTTTTTCTCTATCATTTAATTTTTCAAGTTCTTCCTGATGATGATCAGCATCTTCAGTTTTATCATTAAAATGATCGACAAAATCCATAAGCGGATCATTACCATCATTTACATTGAACAACAGATTTTCGCAAATAAGTCTATCCTGTTCATCAATTTTATGATAAGGCAGTATCCTTTTTACATCCACAATACACATTGATAATCCAACATCGACAGCATGATGCAAAAACACTGAATTAAGATATTTTCTGGATTTTGGTGACAAGCCAAAAGACACGTTGGAAACTCCAAGCACTGTATGGCATGTCGAATGAATTTTGGATAATTCGGTTAAACTTAGCAATGTTTCTTTGGCAGACTCTCTGTACTCATCTTTACCGGAACCAATTGAAAATGTCAGCAAATCAAATATCAAATCAGAGGGATCGATATTATGGACTTCTGTTGCTCTTTTATACATTCTGTTTGCAACTTCAATTTTACGTTCCTTTGTTAATGCCATTCCCTTTTCATCAATAGTCAGACAAATTAAAGCCGCACCATATTTTTTAGCCAGATTACATATTTCGTCAAATCGTTGTTCACCATTTTCCAGATTAGTAGAATTGATGATAGCCTTTCCGCCAATAAGTTTCAAAGCCTCTTCGATTACTCTTGGTTGAGTTGAATCAATAATCAATGGTAAAGTCGTTTTTTGTGAAAATATGGATACAACTTCCTTCATATCTTTTACTTCATCTCTACCGGAATATGCGACACTTACATCCAATCCATGTGCACCACTTCTCACCTGTTGTTGAGCAACTCCTAGAGTATCTTTATAATTTTCAGTCAAGAGTAATTGACGAAAAGCTTTTGAACCGGTTGCATTTGCTCTTTCTCCAATGAAAAATGGTGGAGGAGTTTGATTTAATTTTGCAACAGAGAATAAACTTGCAGCGGAAGATATGGATGAACCAACAGGCACTGAATATTTTGCATCTTTTAACTTTTCACTTAATACATGAATGTGATCAGGATTTGTTCCACAACATCCACCGATAATTTTAACTCCCGGATATTTGCACAATGAATAGGATAAATCTGCAAATTCCGATGGTGACATGTGATATATAGTTTCACCACCAACATTTTCCGGTAAACCTGCATTTGTGTGAACGGAAATTGCCCGATTCCAAAGCTCTGATAATTTATGAATATGATGTTCAATTTCTCTGGGACCGACACCACAATTAAATCCCAATGATACAATTGGAAAAGGTTTCAAAATGGAGACTATTGTTTCCACATCTGTGCCAATTAACATAGTTCCACTTGCTTCCATTGTCACTGAAACTATTACCGGAATTTCAACACCCATTTTTTTAAAAGATTCAAAACATGCAACCAAACCGGCTTTTATATTAAGTGGATCCTGGCTTGTCTCAAGAATAATCATATCTACTTTAGTTTTTATGAAAACCTCAACAACCCGTTTGTATCCCATAAGCATTTCATCAAAGGAAATTTGATGAAGAGATGCCAGTTTTGTACCGGGACCTATTATTGCAGCAACATATCGAGGTTTATCAGAAGTAAATTCCTTTTGGGCAGCTTTTTGAGCAACGATGACTGCATCAGTTGCAATTTCTTCTAACCTGTCATCAAGATCATAATCCTGCAAAACCCAGGGCAAAATTCCAAAAGTATTAGTTTCTATAATATCTGCACCGGCAGCAAGATATTTATAGTGAATCTCTTCAATTACTTCAGGAGCAGTAATGTTTAATAGTTCATTGCAACCATGTTTATCCATCCAGGCAGATTCCGGAACATGCATTTTATGAATTTCTGTTCCCATTGCACCATCAAGTGTATATATTTTTTTATCATTGAAGTTGAATTTTGTCATAGTATTTTCCATGTTTTATTGTAAGAACAAAGTTGTAATAATTTAATTCATTTTGATAACAAAATGCTATGATTTTATAAATGTTTAGATTTTAAAATAAAACAAATCTTTTTTGTATTATTCTTGAATTTTTAAAAAGATAATTTCAAGAGAATTCAACCAAACACACTGACTACCAGTCTGTTTGATAATTACTTATAAAGGAAAATATTAGGGTTTAGGGTATAATTAAATGCGTTTTCAAATAATAGTAAATACTATTAAATAAGAATTATTTTCGCTCATGGAGACATGTCCAGACTGTTTTGGCTAATTTTGGACCTATTCCCTCAGCATCACAAAGATCTTCCATGGAAACAGCCTTCATTCTTGCTACAGTCTTAAATTTAAGGAAAAGTGCTTTTTTCTTCTTTTCTCCTAATCCCGGAATATTATCAAGTTCTGACTGAATACTTCCTTTTGCTCGTTTTTTACGATGATAAGTAATTGCAAATCTATGAGATTCATCACGAATTCGTCTGAGTAGTATCAAAGCCGGACTATCTTTTGCCAATATTATGGGTTCAGAATACTCAGGAACAAATATCTCCTCCAAACGTTTAGCTAAACCAATAATTGGAATTTCGTCGAGTCTCAGGCTGTCTAATACTTTTTTTGCTGATGAGAGTTGTCCTTTGCCACCATCTACCATTATTAAATCCGGAAGTTGATTATTTTCTTTGAGTTGCCTTGTATATCTACGTGTCAAAACTTCAGCCATACTCGCAAAATCATCAATACCTTTGACAGTTTTTATCTGAAATTTTCGATATTCACTTTTTTTTGCAACACCATTAATGAATGTTACAAGAGAAGCAACAGTGTGAGTACCTCTAATATTAGAGATATCAAAACCTTCGATTCTTATCGGTAGTTTATCAAGTGAAAGAGCATTTTGGAGTTCTTCCAGGGTTTTAGGAACATAATCCTGTCGATTAGTTTTCTTTAAAATGTATTCTTTTAATTTTAAAGATGCGTTTTTATGAACCATTTTCAAAAGTCTTCGTTTTTCTTCCCGTACATCCCGAATAATCCTAACTTTTCTACTACTTTTTTGAGAAAGCCATTTTGAGATTAATTCCTGATTAGAATTAAAGGTTTTATTTCTATTGTCGATAA
>JAOZSG010000166.1:4587-7481 GCA_029939785.1 Fidelibacterota bacterium
TTTTTGAATAATATTGCTGTAAAAAGGATTCCATAATAACATTTATTGAATCAGTATTTTTACATTGAAGAAAAAAACTATCATTCCCGATTATTTTGCCTTGTCTAACCTTAAAAATCACAGCACAGCCATTATCTACTTCTCTCACAATATTGATTAAATCACAATCGGTAATTCGTTGAGTTTCAGTCGATTGTCGTGAATAATAATCATTTATTATTTTTATATTATCCCGATATTTAGCTGCCATTTCAAATTTTAATTCAAATGAAGCCTTTTTCATTTTTTCATTAAAATATTTACCTAAATCTTTTGTTTTTCCATTTAAAAAGTCCACAATATGCTCAATCATTCTGTCATAATCAGATTTTGATACTTGGTTTATACAAGGGCCTGCACATTTTTGAATATGGTAATTAAGACAGACTTTTTGTTTATCTTCTCCTAAATTATCCAGAGTCAATTTCTTATTACAAGTGCGAACCGGGAACATTTTTTTTAAAAGCCGGAGTATTTTTCTTAATGGTCGGGATTCAGTGTAAGGACCAAAGTACTTAGAACCATCCTGGATAGGCTTTCTTGTTATAAATACACGTGGAAAAACATCATTTGTTATTTTGATATAGGGAAAGGATTTATCGTCTCTTAAGAGAATATTATATCGTGGCTTATGTTGCTTTATAAGAGTATTTTCTAGAATTAGAGCGTCTATTTCAGAATTTGTTACTATAAATTCTACATCTGAAATTTTTTTGACAAGTTTTTGAGTTTTTATGTCCTTTGAGGAAGTCTTTACAAAATAAGAATTTACACGATTACGAAGATTTTTAGCTTTTCCGATATAAATTATCTTTTTTTCAGAATTTTTATAAAGATAACAACCTGAGTCTATAGGTGAGTTTTTGATCTTACTCAGTAATTTTTCTGAGAAATCAATCATGTAGAATTTTATTCATCAAAATAATATATTCGAGTCACAATTGTATCCTGCAAATCATTTATTAGGCTTGTAGGAGCAGGATAATGGTTAAACATAAGGGAAAATATGTATTCCCTGCCGTTTTGGGCTGTAACATAACCTGAGAGTGTTCTAACATGTCCAACATAACCAGTTTTAGCATGAACATTTTTACCAACTTCTTTATTATTCTTAAATCTTCTTTTTAATGTACCATCAACTCCACCAATAGGAAGTGAGTTATAAAAAGAATTAAAGGTTTCGTGAACTTTCATCGCCTGAAGGACTTTGACAATTTGATGAGGAGTAACCATATTATGACGAGAAAGCCCGGAACCATCTACAATAAAAATATCCTCAGGTTTAATTCCTATACGAGAAAACCATTCTTTTTCAGCATTTATACCATCTTTTGTTGTTGCTTTACCATTGATTTCCAATCCTAAAGTTTTTTGTAAAGTTTCTGCGTAGAAATTGTTGCTACTTTTATTTAGTTCATATACAATTTCTTCTAATGGAACTGAATAGTGTGTGTAGATCATTTTTAATGATTGCCAATTTGTCGCACTCGAATCAACACACTGTAACTCTCTGATACTACGGCAACTTATATCATTTGCCTCAAGAGTGTATTTAAAACTTTCCAATAGGTATTTTCCAGGATTTGCAATAGTAATGTATTTGATTAAGGTATCAGAATTTACATTAATCTGCCCATCCAGAAATACATCTTCAGTATATTGATTTGTATTAAAATCTATGTCGCTTGATGAATCCGCGTGAACCGTAACCACCTGATTATCAATTTTCAAATAGTCAACTCCTGATTTATCAAAAACTATCGCACTATCCCCTTCCATTTTCCCTGGAACAATACAAATATCAGCACAGTTATCATTGATTGATAATGCTCCGGTTTTTGCAGAATAATAGAATGGGACATCTTCAATTTCCCATGTGCCGCCAAGATTCTTACCTCCAAACAGACTAACATCTCCCACCAAATCTCCTGAAATCACCCGTATACCATGATCTTTAAGTACTTTAACCCATTCCATGAAAACATAATTTAAATCACCGTCATAATGCCTGGGAGCAATTGACGGATCTCCATAACCCTTGATATAAAGATCGCCTTTTAAAATACCGTCTTCAATATTACCATTTATATACAATTCTGTTTTATATTTATAATCTTTTCCGAGGAGAACCAGTCCACTTGCTGTCGTAAATATTTTCATATTACTGGCTGGCATAAAAAGCTTATGAGCGTCACGGGAATACAAAACCTGCTCAGTTTCAGCATCAATTATATGAATGCCAATATGAGATCTTTTCAAAAAGGGTTTATCCAGTAAATTATCAATATCTTTTGCAATAGATTTTGATTGTCTGGAGTAAAATACCGTAGAATGCTCCTCCTTAATAACCGGATTGATCATCGAACAGGAATTAGTTAGTATTATAAAACTAAATAGTAATATAAAAGAAAAATTTATTCTAATCATAAAAAAAACCTCAACTTTCAATAAAATTTATAGACTAATAATGTAGTATAGAAATAAAGAATATAAATATCAATATTTTTCTTAAAACTAATTAAAGCCCCTATTGTTATTATTTTATATATATTACATCATTATACTGTTTTTCTCATTAATTAAACATCGTAACAGACTGACTATCAATCAAATAGAGGTTTTTAATAAAGTTAATGTAATTGGCGAATAATAAATAGAAAATCAAACGTGAAATAAGTGTTATTTTATACAACTACAGGTGATTATTAGTATTTTTCAGACCTTACCTCTGCCCTGTTTCGTAATTAACAATTAACAGTTAACAATTGATTCAAATTATGTAATTTTTCAAGCACCAGAAGTGCATTCCTATTTGTAGAAAAATGGATTGTCTAATATATTAAAGCACCTTTAGA
>JAOZSG010000167.1:0-3997 GCA_029939785.1 Fidelibacterota bacterium
GATTAATCATGAATCTTCAAACAAATCGGTCTAATGATTTCTGAAACCGAGTATCAAGTATCAAATATCGAGTAAATGACAAACAGGACAATTAATATTACGATTATGTTTGTGTAACTAATTGATTTTAATCTCGGGTCAGGAGTTCTGATATTGTTAGGTTAACCTTACAACTGTTAATCTAAGTTTACAATTTTTATTCAAACTACAATCCAATTAAATTTTTAACATACTGTAATTTAGTCTCTTACCAGAAAGGCATAGAGATTGATATATAAATCACCATGATTTTAAAAATTGATAAAAATGCAGTAGTAATATTTTCTGATGAATCACAAGGTCGTGGAATTTCTGTAGCATTACATGATTTATTTTCTTCCATCATTTCCTTCACTAATCCCATTCAGGCTTTAAATTACATAAAAACTAAAGGCTGTTTTCTAGTAATAACTGATACAGAATTCAATATTATTGATGAACAAACATATCTGAAAGATCTTTTTAAAATTAAAAATGTCAACAATTATTTTGTAATTATTGAAAAAAGTGAACATTCTACATTGCTACAAGATAATCAAACAATTGAATTGTTAACAAAACCAATCAATATTAGCCTATTAATAAATAAAGTAAAAACAATAATCAATAATTAATAATTAGGGGGTCATAATGGGAAAATTGGTAACAATAGTAATAGTTATTCTTTTGTCAATCAGTCTTTTCGGACAGACAAAAATTGATTCAACAATAATATTTGCATGGGAAGATTCCGGTTGGGGAAAAGATCAAAAACTTGGTTATCTTTATCCGAACGAATTTTCCACAATTTTATCAATGTATATGTGGGATGCGGGATGGGGAGATGCTGATATGATTTCTAGTTGGACAGTTAATGAACATGGTGATGAGACATATTCCAAAACAGAAATGTTTGGTATGATTTCAGAAACAACTATTGAAAACACCTATGATAATAATGGGAAATTAGTTGAATCAGTCAGTGTCAATACTTCAATGTTTGGAACTGTGGATACAACACGAGATGTTTATACATATGAAAATGATAATTTAATCGAAAACTTATCTCAAGTCTGGAATAGTACCGATTGGGAAGACAAGTATAGAATATTATATTCCTACGATAATAATAATAATCAGATTGAGTTCATTTCTGAAAATTGGGATGGTTCTGCATGGTCAATGGATATGAAAATGACAAACTCATATACAAATAATAAGATATCACAATCTATCACAGAAACCTGGTATCCTATGTTAGATTCTACAAAAACAAAGACTTATTTTTTTTACAATGATGATAAGATTGATTTTACAGAAAGTGAAAATTACGTTAATAAAACCTGGGCAAAATATGATAAACATATTTACACCTGGAATAATGATTTACTTGCTGAATTAATAATTCAGGAATGGAATGGATCAGAATATATAAACCAATCAAAATCTATAAATTATTACGGTACAGGTGGAACAGCAATAGATGATATTAATGAAACACCACAAACTTTTTCATTATCAAACTACCCAAATCCTTTTAATCCTGAAACCAACATTAGTTTTGAACTGCCGAAAGACCAGGTTATAACTCTGAAAATATATGATATAATGGGTAATTTGGTAACAACTCTTACTGATAATAAATGGTCTGCAGGCAGTCATATAATTACATGGAATGGTACAAACAAAAATCATATCAAGGTTCCATCAGGAATATATATTTATATACTTGAGAGTTCAGACTATAAAGAAGCAAAAAGATGTTTGTTGGTGAAATAATATAATTTAACGATTAATCAGGATCAGGTAATAAGATGAAAACACTTAAACATATTCAAACACTGATTATTACATTTTTGTTAATTTACTTTCCATCAATCATGTATGGTCAGTTATTCTCACCATCGAGATTAGATTTATGGCAATGTCCTGGAAATGTTGATGGATTATTAACAAATAATACAATTTTTTATGATATTAATGATGATGGAAATCTTGATATAATCAGAGCAAGTGCTGATTCGTTAATAATAATGCATGGTCAAACAGGTTTTAAGTTTAATGATAAACAGTCTTTTCAAAATCTTGATGATTCTGGAGATGCACAAGGTATTGATACAACTGATCTAAATGGTGATAGTAATTTAGATTTCATTGTAGCTCAGCGAGACGGATTTACTATTTATTATGGCAATAATTCAGGTGGGATTTCAGAAATCGACACATTTAATCTAAACCTTAGTATGAAATATCCATTTTATTTCAAATTTACCAATACGAATAATGACCAGTATTCAGATTTAATAGTTGTTAATGATGGGAGAGAAATAATTAGTTATCTCGGTCAAGGTGGTAATCAATTTGACCTGACTCAGAAAATTATGTACACTGAGTATTCATTTTTACCTTTTGACATAAAAATCAATGACTATAATGAAGACAATGCAATGGATGTAGCATGTATTTTGTATACTGTAGGAACAGCAGATAGTATTGTCATACATTTAGGTGATGGAAATGGTGGGTTTTTACATCCCATTTCATTTTCTGTTGACCATACATCCGATTTTGATGTAGGAGATCTGAATGAAGATAACCACTTAGATTTTGTTGTAGCACGACCATCTAAAACAGGGTTTGAAAGTGTAGCAAAAGTATTTTATGGAAAAGGAGACGGAACTGTAGATTCTGCAGTTGAATATAATTGGGGTAATAATGAAACAAAAATAAAAATTACTGATGTGAATGCAGATAATCATTTGGATATTCTCATTGAAAATGGATCCTATGGGGAAATCACTTACATTAATGGGGACGGTACCGGTAATTTTTCACAAATGGGAGTTTTGAATCATCCTCGTATCACTATTTCTATGGCGAGTGCTGATATGAATGGCGATGATATTCCTGATGTTTTAACATCAAGTTTATCCGGTATTAGTGTTTTCCTTGGTAATGAAATGGGATTCATTGATCAGGCAAATACTCTTGCTGCATCTTCCTTACCGGTTATGGTAAAATCTGCAGATATCAATGGTGATTCCTATGCTGATATTGCTACAATTTGTCAGGATAGTAATCTTTGTAGAATTTATTTTAATCAAAATGGTCAAAATTTTGATACATCTATAAGATTAGAAACAAAATCCAAACCCACGGATTTACTGCTCAAAGATTTCAATAATGACTCGAATATTGATATTGCCATAGCAAATAATAAAAGTAATAGTGTAAGTATTTACATATCAGAGGGAAATGGTAATTTTAAATCTCCTATTGAATATAATGCTGGTGACTATCCTGAAAAAATCAAAACGTGTTTATTAAATAATGATATTTATCCCGATATATTAATAATACATGGACATGTAAAGGATAAGGATATCACAGTATTATTAAATAATGGTGATGGGACTTTTTACTCAGGTGACAAAATAGTAATGGAAGCAAAACCTTATGACATCGCAACTGCTGATTTTAATGAAGATGGTTATGTTGATATACTTGTAAGTTCCAGTGGTTTCCCGCTGACAATTTATCCTGGTAATGAAAACGGAAATTTCTCAACCTATAATAATATAACAGAGTATGGTACTTTAGATACTCCAATTCAAATTGCTGATTTAAACAATGACAATCACATCGATGTTATTTATTTTTCTGGTAATAATCTAATTTCTCTGATAAATACCGGTAATGGCATTACTTTTACCTCAATTACTAAAAAATTACCACTTGGATTCATGGGACAGCCATTTATAACAACACATTTAAATGATGATGCTTACATTGATATTGCAATTCCATGTTTTATACCGGAAATTCTAACTCTTATTGGTTTTGGTGATGGGAATGGAAGTTTTACTCTTGATCCTATTGCGTATGAAAATGGTATGGGTATAATATCAATTGCATCTAATTATCTGAATGATGATGCAAATATGGATTTGGTTTTGGCAAATTCAGAATCCAATAATCT
>JAOZSG010000167.1:4097-7349 GCA_029939785.1 Fidelibacterota bacterium
GGAGATGAAAACAGTAGTAATGATATATTATCTTTAACCACAATAGTCCACGACACTACAAGTGAAGGAAGTTTTAATATTACGTCAATTGCTCCAGCCAAGGGTGGACTCGGAGGGGTTGTAAGTGTTTTGATTACCGGAAATGGATTTCAGGATGGAGCAGAGATAAAATTATCAAAAGATGGTGAAGAAGATATCGTGATTCCTTCTTTTTTTACTACTGTCAATTCTGAAACAGAAATGGAAGCATTGTTCAATTTAAGAGATACAGAAATATCTTTAGGTTCATGGGATATTATTATTACAAATCCTGATAATTCCAAAGGTATTTTTAATGGTGGATTCACAGTAGAAGATCTTAATGAAGACATGTGGATAAATATTGCCGGCAGAGATCCTATCCAGGTTGGGGAGGAAACGCCAATAACCATCTGGTTTGGAAATAATGGTAATGTAGATGCACGGGACATTATTATTGAACTCGATATTTCAGACCAACCAATGTTTAAATTTGATTTGGAAATTGCACCGGATTATTTCATTACGATTCTGGATTATAAAATCAGACTATATCATGGTATTCTTGCTCCCGGTGAACAATCTCATTTTACTATGAATTTATTATTTCCTATAGAAACCGGAGGGCTTGGAGGAGAATTTGATTTTGAAGCCAGAGTTTCGGTATTTGATCCACAAGAAGAACTATTTTGGGGTGATCATTTTTACTATAATGATGGTGAAGTTGTTACAACATTTGAAGGAAAAGCTTTGGCAAAAACTTCATTTGGTGCAGGATGCGGAGCCATGTCAACAGTCTCCAGTTTTTTAAAATCCTTTGTTCAGGACGAAATTTCCGGCTATGAATATGAAAATTTAGTCAATACAATGGGAAGTACAGTCAAAAGTAAAGTTACAGGAGAACTAACAAAACAATTTGAAGGCGAAGCCTGGGAACTGGTAGAAGATGAGTTCGGTAGAAATATAAAAGTTTACTACGATGCTTATGGACAGGTTATATGTGCTGAAACAGTGGCAAATAACTATCTGGATTGCATGAAATTAATTTGGGGATACGCAAATTCACAAGATCCAAATGATAAAACCGGACCGAGTGGTGCGGGCGATGGAAATTGGGTAACAGCTGAGAAAAACTTCCCCTACACTATATTTTTTGAAAATGTTGATTCAGCTACTTCAGCAGCACATAAAATAGTTGTAAAAGATACATTGGATCCGGATCTTGACTGGTCAACTTTGACTTTTCTTGATTACAAACATGAACCCACATCTGTCACTTTTGATTCCGGCACAGGAGAAATAGTTTGGACCTTTGATGGTATTGAATTACCTCCTAATATCAATCCACCGGAAGGAGAAAGCCATTTTAATTATTATATCAAAGCAAAAGAGAATCTTCCTTCAGGTACTCAAATAACAAATCAGGCTGCAATTTTCTTTGATTATAATTATCCGATTTTCACTTCTACAGTTTTAAATACAATTGACTCTGAGCCCCCAGTAAGCAGTATTAATTCAATACCTGACGAGACAGATCAACTTGGGATTCAACTTACCTGGACAGGACAAGATGAGCAAAATGGATCAGGTATTGACCACTATTTATTATATGGTTCTGAAAATAATTCTCCTTTTAGAAAATTAGGGAATTATAAAACGACAAATACAGTAATTATTGGAAAAGACGGATCAAATTATAAATTTTATATCGAAGCCATTGACCTGGCCGGTAACAAAGAAAATAAGCTGCCACAAGCAGAAGTTTCAACAATTGTGAAAGCCAAAAGTAAAATCGCTGTATCACCAAGTCCTTTTGTACCAAATCGTGGGCATGAGAAAATAACATTTTTTGGTGGAGACATTGCAAATTCTACAATCACAATATATAGCAGAACCGGTGACAAAATTATCACCTTAAAAGAAACTGAAAGACAGGATAGATTAATATGGAATGGTGAAAATAAAAACCATAAGCCATGTGCCAGTGGACTGTATATCTGGGTGTTAAACTCTCCAACTTGTGGTGAGGCAAGTGGTAAATTTGCAATTATCAGATAGTGTTAAAATTATTACGAAAAAATTTAGACAGGATAAATATGATAAAAAATAATCTAACTAATCCTATAGATCCAGTCTAATTCAGGAGGAACAAAATGTACAAACTAAAAATTGTTATTCTAATACTGTCCATAACACAATTATTTGCAAATACAGGTGAATATGGTGCCCAATTTTTGAATATTGGGATTAATCCACGTTCCAATGGAATGGGACAAAGTATAATGGCAGCCATTTCTGATCCATCTGCGATGGTAATTAATCCTGCCGGAATTGCGAGGGTTAAATCAAAAGAATTTTTTCTTTCCCATCGATTTGGATTAGTAGATGTGTCTCATGATTATATCGCAACAGTGTTTCCAACATCCTTGGGAAATATTGGGATTGGAATAATTCATTCCTCTTCTGGTGATATCCCAGGTTATGAAAATTATTTGTTTACTAAAAATTACACCGTTACAGATATGGCAGTACAATTAAGCTATGGAAAAATGTTAGGGGAAAATCTAAGTGTTGGTCTTAGCACTATGTATATAAGCCAAAATATTGAAGAGGAGTCAGCTTCCGGGATTGCTATATCCCTGGGTACACAATATCAATTACCCTTTGGAAAACAATGCCATATTGGATTGGCTGTTCAGAATTTAGGACAGGATGTGAAATTCATATCAAATGCTGATCCTCTACCGACAACCTATACACTTGGGATTTCTAATAGTATAAAAATAGGTATGAATAATCTTTTATTTACATCAAGTATACAAAAAATCAATAAAGAAGATATAAATTTTCAGATTGGTACAGAATTTCTTTTCCAAAATTTTATGGCAATCAGAGTAGGTTATCGTAGCCGTTATTCTTATTCAGCCGGATTTGGAATGATATTCAAAAAACTACATTTTGACTATGCTCTTGTTCCTTATAAAGATTTAAATAATACACATCAATTTGGAATTGGAATTCAACTTTAAATCCAATGCTAAGATAACATCTATCCTCCGATCGATCTTGTTTAGTACCTTTGTAGGATAACTTTATTAAGTTGTCCTACAAAGAAAATTGGGTACGTTGTCTATACTCTAGTGATTTACGAGCAATGCTCGATAATTTCATATTTAGTATTTGAGGATTAGTATTATTCCCTACAGTTGATTTACGAATAAGGATTGGTGGTTT
>JAOZSG010000168.1:0-6564 GCA_029939785.1 Fidelibacterota bacterium
GCCATTATTTGTTCAACCAGAATTTCCTCTTTTATGACAATTGAAATATCTCTTTCAGAGCCTGGAAATTTAGGTAATGGAACATATCTGATTTCAGGATTATAATATTCAAAAAGTAAGTCAGCATTTGCTTCCAGAATAAAAACATCTTTTTCAATATCCCAGACTTTATTTAGGTACATTCCTTTTAGTTGACCTAATTTACAAAATTCTTTCCCATTAATATATCCAATTATTAATCCTGAAAAATATTCATGTTCCTGAAATTTAAACTCTAATTTGTTAATGTTATACCTATAACAGACTTCTTCAATAATACCTTTTAAATAATAAATATTACTATTTCGTGGTTTGTCTTCCCAGTGAATAGGTTCAATTTTCCCTGTTAATGCAATAGCAAAATTATTACTTTCTTTTGCTTTTGTCTCACTTTCTTCATCGTATTGTTGAATAATTCCTAATTCAAATAACTTAAGATCAAGATTTTTCCTATTAATATTTAATTTAACTGTATTTAACATACCTGGAATTAAAGAGGTTCGTAAATAAGCCATATCTCTACTTAAAGGATTATGCAATTCAATAGGTTTAAATTTAGAAAGAGAAAATTCAGCCATTTCAGAACTAACCAGTGAATTATTATATACTTCCATATAACCATTTCCACATAAATCAGTCCTCAATTTCTCGATAAAAACATATTTTTCATTAATTTCATAAGTTGCTTTAATTTGTAGATTTTTTGCAGCGGGAACATTTTCCATACCAAAAATCCTTACAACTTCTTCAATATAATCAACTTCTCTCTCCAGATCAGGTCGCCAACTAGGAGAGGTTAATTCAATTTCCTGTTCATTATTACTATGAATTTCACAACCAAGTTGTCTGAATTTTTTTAGCACCCAGTTTTTGTCAAATTCATATCCAATTAATTTATCAATTCTATTAAAACGAACAGTAATTCGTGGATATGTTATTTTTTCGGGATATAAATCAAAAATACCTTTTGAGACTTCACCACCTGCAATTTCCTGTATTAATGATGTAATTCTATCAAGTGCATAAGTTACATTTTCAGGGTCAGCACCTCTCTCAAACCTATAAGAAGCATCTGTCTGTAAACCAAGCAATTTTGAACCTTTCCTAACAGTTGACGGATCAAAATATGCACTTTCTATGAGTATATTAACTGTTTCATCATCAATTTCAGAATTTTGTAATCCCATTATACCTGCTATTGCAACCGGTTTTTCACCATCACAAATTAACAGAATATCTTCAGTTAATTTTCGCTCAACCTCATCAAGTGTAATTACTGTTTCATCTTTTCTTGCTTTTCTTACAACAATTTTATTTCCATAAACTTTATCTAAGTTAAAAGTATGTAAAGGATGACCTGTTTCCATTAACACAAAATTTGAAATATCAACGATATTATTTATTGATCTCAGACCGACACTTTCCAAATAGTCAACAAGCCATTTTGGAGATGTACTTACTTTAATATTTTTAATTATACGTGCAGCATATCTTGGACATCCCTTTAAATCCTGAATATCAATATCAATATTTTTCTCTACTGATATATCAGATTCTTCAATATTTATCTCAGGGATTCTTAGTTCATTATCTGTTAATAATGTAATATCTCTGGCAACACCTATATGAGAAGTACAATCAGGTCTGTTCGGTGTTAAATCAATTTCGTAATTTGCACCTTTACCATCAAAATATTCGCCTAATGTAATTCCTAATTCAGTATCGGTATCCAGAACCATTATTCCAGAATGATTATCAGATAAACCTAACTCATCTTCGGCACATATCATTCCATAGGATTTAACACCACGGATTTTACTTGCCTTAATTTTAAAACCTGCCGGTAACATACATCCGGGTAATGCAACAGGAACAATCTGTCCTTTTGCAACATTTGGTGCACCACACACGATTACAAATTCATTAGTTCCATCTGATACTTTACATACAGTAAGTTTATCAGCATCAGGATGTTTTTCAATATCTAAAACTTTACCAACTATAAGATTTTCTATATCTGAAACCTTATTTTTTAATGTTGTTGCTTCAAGTCCGAGATATGTTAATTTATCTTCAAGATCCTTTGATGTAAAAGGAATATCTGTATATTTTTCAAGCCATTTTCTGTTTACTATCATATCTATTTAAATTGTTGTAAAAACCTAATGTCCCCTTCAAAAAACATTCTGATATCTGTGATACCATATTTTAACATTGTGATTCTATCAGGACCCATTCCAAAAGCGTAACCAGAATATTTTTCAGAATCTATTCCTGATGCTTCCAGAACATTTGGATCTACCATGCCACAACCAAGAATTTCTAACCAACCTGTTTTTTTACAAACGTTACAACCTTTTCCATTACAAATAAAACAAGTTATATCTACTTCTGCACTTGGCTCTGTAAAAGGGAAATAACTGGGACGAAATCTCAGTTTAACTTTAGAACCAAAATACCTTTTTGCAAAAATATCAAGTGTAGTTTTCAATTCACTGAATGTAACATTTTCATCAATGTATAATCCTTCAATTTGATGAAATATGCAATGACTTCTGGCACTGATTGCCTCATTACGAAAAACTCTGCCGGGAGCAAGAATCCTAATTGGAGGTTTCTGGCTCTGCATAGTACGAACCTGTATAGGTGATGTATGTGTTCGTAATAAAATATCATTATTAATGAAAAAAGTATCCTGCATATCTCTTGCAGGATGGTTGTCGGGAAAATTTAGAGCCTGAAAATTATAATAATCAGTCTCAACTTCAGGTCCGTATTCAATATCAAATCCCATTTCACGAAAAATTTTACTAATCTCTCGCATTGTCTGGGAAATTGGATGCATATATCCTGTTTCCGGCTTTTTACCGGGTAGTGAGTAATCAAAAAAATCTTTTGATACTTCTTGTTCAGATAACTTATTTTGTAAAACTTCAAATTGGACATTCAAGTCATTTTTGAAAGAATTAACAATTTGCCCAAACTCTTTTCTTTCTTCAGGTTGAAGAGAACCAAAACCCTGGAAAAGACGGTTTAATATTCCTTTCTTCCCCAGGTATTTTATTCTCAGTTCTTCAACTGAATTTTTTGTGATATTTAGATTTGCTAATTCTTTTCGGAAGTTATCTCTATAATTTTTTGCTTCCAATAAAAGGCTCATAATTAAGCCTTTGCTACATTAACTATCTCTTCAAAACCCTGAGGATCATTTACTGCAATTTCTGCTAATACTTTTCTGTTTAGCGAAATACTGCTTTTAGTTAACATATTAATAAATCTACTATAAGAAAAACCGTTTAATCTTGCAGCAGCATTTATTCTGGCAATCCAAAGATTTCTTAAATCGCGTTTTTTTGTTCTACGATCTCTATATGCATATTGTAATGCTTTTTCTACAGCATCTTTTGCATTTACAAATGTTCTACTTCGTGCACCTCTGTATCCTTTTGCACTTTTTAGCATTTTTCTGTGTTTTCTATGACGTGGCACAGAGCTATTTGCTCTTGGCATAATTGTATCTCCTAAATTTAACCTATCATTTTGTTCATTCGTTTTTCATCAGCAACTGAAATGAGTCCAGCTGTTCTCAAGCCTCTTTTTCTTTTTTGACTTTTTTTGGTCAAAATATGTGAGGCAAAAGCTTTATTTCTTTTTAATTTACCAGTACCTGTTTTTTTTACTCGCTTTGCAGCAGATCTTCTGGTTTTCATTTTTGGCATAATAATTTCTCCTATTTAGGACTGAGAAAAGCATTAATAAACCGACCTTCGCTCAACGGTGCTTTATCGATATTTCCTACTTCAGTCAGTCTCTCTATTACATTATTTAATAAATCTAATCCAATTTCTTTATGAGCTAATTCTCTACCTCTAAACATTACAGTAAGTTTCAACTTATTGCCTTTTTCCAGAAATTTGATTGCATGATTAATTTTCATTTCCAAATCATGTTCCCCAATTCTTGGACGAAACCTTACTTCTTTTAGTTTAACAGTATGCTGTTTTTTCTTACTCTGTTTCTTGACCATTTGTTGTTTATATCTGTATTTTCCAAAATCCATGATTTTGCAAACAGGTGGATTTGCATCTTTTGCAATTTCCACTAAGTCAAGATTCATTTTTTCAGCTTCTTCAATAGCTTTTTCAATAGCTACGATTCCAACTTGTTCACCAGTAGCATTAATTAATCTTACTGAATCATTAGTAATCTCACTATTTAGTCTTAAGTCATTTGTGTTCTTTGAGATTGATTCACCTCATTTCTTTTATTTCGGTTAACATCATTTCCAGTAATTCTTTTTGAGGTATCGCTCCTTTGTTGCCGCCTTTTCTTATTCTGACAGAAACAGTGTTATCTTCTACCTCTTTATCTCCTATAATACACATATAGCGTATTTTTGTTAATTCAGCAGATCTGATTTTCGCACCCATTGGTTCGCTTTTACTATTAACTTTTGCACGAATTCCGTTTGAAACAAGTTCTTTGCAAAATTTTTCAGCAGTTTCATGATGATTGCTGGTTATTGGAATAATAACAGCCTGTTCAGGAGCTAACCATAATGGAAAATCTCCGGCAGTATGTTCTATTAAAATACCCATAAATCGTTCCAGTGAACCAAGGACTGCTCTATGTATCATATATGGACGTTTTTTACTTCCATCACTATCAATATATTCCATATTAAAACGTTCAGAAAGATTAAAATCAAATTGAATTGTTGTACATTGCCACGATCTTCCAATAGCATCTTTTATTTTCATATCTATTTTTGGACCGTAAAATGTACCTTCACCTTCATCAATATGAAATTCTACACCAATATTTGTCAAAGCTGTTTTAAGTGACTCAGTAGCCTCTTCCCATACTTCTTCTGATCCTACATATTTTTCTTCAGGTCTTGTTGATATATATACATCAAACTCTGAAAAACCAAAAGATTTAAGAAAATCAAAAGAAAATTTAACAAGTTTTTCTACTTCAGCATTTAACTGATCAGGAGTACAAATAATATGTGCATCATCCTGAGTAAAACCTCTGACACGCATAAGACCATGCAATACTCCGGACATTTCATATCTGTAAACTGTACCCAACTCTGCGTATTTTACTGGTAACTCTTTATAACTACGAGAGTGTGATTTATAGATCATTATATGAAAAGGACAGTTCATTGGCTTTGCATAATAATCGTCTTTTTCAACTTCCATTGAATCAAACATGCCATCTTTATAAAAATCCAGATGCCCACTGGTTTCCCACAACACAGATCGCCCTATATGTGGAGTTTGAACAAATTCATATCCATTTTCTCTATGTGATTTACGCCAGTAATCAGTAATAGATTGAAGTATTGTAGTGCCATTAGGATGCCACAATACAAGTCCGGGACCTACCTGATCATTTATGGAAAAAAGATCTAACTGCTTACCAATTTTTCTATGATCGCGTCTTTTAGCCTCTTCAATCATATTCAAATATTTTTTTAGAGCTTTTTTGTTGTAAAATGCTGTTCCGTAAATACGACTAAGCATTTTATTATCTGAATCACCACGCCAATATGCACCTGCAGTATTCAGTAATTTGAAAGATTTAATTTTTCCTGTTGACGGTAAGTGTGGCCCTCTACAAAGATCAGTAAAATCACCAATTGTATAAGTTGATACTACCGCATCAAATTCGAGATCTTTTGCGAGTTCAACTTTGTAATTTTCATCTGTTTTGGAGAACATATCAAGAGCTTCATCACGAGATAATACTTTTCTTTCAAAAGGCAAATCCTGATTAATGATTTCACTCATTTTCTGTTCTATTTTTTCAAAATCAGATTCTGTAAAAGCCGATTCTTTATCAAAATCATAATAAAATCCATTCTCGATCGCAGGACCTATTGCAACTTTTGTTTCCGGGAACAATTGTTTTACAGCATAAGCCATTACATGGGCTGTACTGTGCAATAAAATTTCCTGAGATTCTGGTGAATTCTCTTTTAATATTTCAATTTTAGAATCTTCTGATATTGTTCTATTTAAATCTACTACCTCACCATTTATCTTGCCGGCGATAGAGTTTTTATATAATCCCATGCTGATAGTTTTTGCTACATCTGCTACAGTAGCAGGTTTATCAAAAACTAAACTTGCTCCATCGGGTAATAATACTGTTACTTTTTCTATTTGACTCAATCTTATTCCTATTTATTTATTCAAATATTATGTAGGCGGTACTGGAGTCGAACCAGTGACCTCTTGCACGTCAAGCAAGCACTCTAACCATCTGAGCTAACCGCCCGTCTAAATAATTCATTACCAAAAATCCGCATAATTTAAATATCTGCGACTACACTCGCAAAGGAAAAAACTACTATATTCCATATTTCCAAAATATCCTGCTAAATTATAATTATTTTTCGTGAATCCCAAATGAATACATTCATGAATCATTAATAAACTACAACAATGCAAAGATATAAAGATTTTATAATAAAATTATAATTTACACTTCCATACTTTTTTTCTTTTCATTAAG
>JAOZSG010000168.1:6574-7318 GCA_029939785.1 Fidelibacterota bacterium
AATTTTTTATGCTTAACAATACATTTAACCGAATAATTTATTGTATTTTAAAACTATAACTTCTACAAATTTTGTAATCTCTGTGTTTATGAATAATTTTTACAAAATCAATCAATTACATTTTATAATAAAATTATAATTTACACTTCCATACTTTTTTTCTTTTCATTAAGTTTATTCGTTTTAGAATTAAGCATAAAAATAATTCTTACAAGCACATTTTATGAGAGTGTAATGATACTAAATTAGAGAGAGAGGTATCGTATGATGAACGCAAAGTTTACTCTTCCGGATCCAATTAATGAACCTATTTTTTCT
Organism: Fidelibacterota bacterium; assembly: GCA_029939785.1. Classification (GTDB taxonomy): domain Bacteria; phylum Fidelibacterota; class UBA2242; order UBA2242; family JAFGTP01; genus JAOZSG01. Next base: position 6,893 of record JAOZSG010000168.1, read on the forward strand.
TACAAAGCAGGAAGTCCTGAAAAATTGGAACTGAAAGAAATGCTGGCAAAAATGTCCAGTGAAAAAATTGAAATCCCCTTAATCATTGGAGGAAAAGAGATCAAAACCGGTAATACCGGTGAGGTTGTAATGCCTCATAATCACAAACATGTTCTGGCAACTTTTCATAAAGCCGGAGACAAAGAAATTGACATGGCTATCAAAGCTTCTCAGGAAGCAAAACAAAAATGGGCTCAAATGCCGTGGCAGGACAGAGCAGCAATTTTTAGGAAAATGGCTGAATTGCTATCCGGTCCCTGGCGTGCAGTTTTAAATGCTGCAACAATGTTAAATCAAAGCAAAAATGCTTATCAGGCAGAAATTGATGCTGCATGTGAACTAATTGATTTTTGGAATTTCAACACCAAATACATGGAAGAAATCTAT
>JAOZSG010000169.1 GCA_029939785.1 Fidelibacterota bacterium
AGAACATCTTTGAGTGATGCAGATTATGAAACTCAGGCTTTTTATCTTTATAATGGTAATCAGGGATATTATAATGTTATAAATGGTACATGGTATGATAGTGAAGCACAAATGAATGCAATGAATTCCAGAAATCATAATGCGGGATTTTATTATGTCCCTTCTATGTTACCTGAATTCAGTTCTGATTATGATGCAAATGATGACATTGTCCAATATCGTGAATTTAATATATCTGATTATAATAATTATCATTATATGCTTGATGAGGATAAAGATGCAAATTTTTTAATGGGCTATCATGGCGATATGCATACGGGTTATTATCGTGATCGAGATATTTTTAATGTGTTTACTTATGGTCCGGGTCGCCCGAGATATCATGATCAAAGTACTGAGCGGAAAAAAGCGAAATTTCATTTAACATCTCAGTGGAATATTTATAATTCTGTAAACACCGGATTTGAGATTTCTACAACCGGAATGGATTATACAGATATTCAGTTTGCTAATGAAAAACCGTATTTTGACTCTTATCATGTTCAGCCTGTAAAAAGTGCAGCCTGGCTTCAAAATAAATTAGAATATGAAGATCTTATTTTAAATATTGGTTTAAGATGGGATTATTTTCATAGTCATTCAAAAGCATTATTTGATCCACAGCATTTAGATCTTGGAATGGATGGAAAAATTGATGAAAATGAAAATGGCTATGATATTGAAACAAATCCTGATCCTTCAGGTGATAATTATGATGCAATAACAAATCCCGATGGTACAGAAAATGATGGGAATGTTGATAGAAAAACAGCCTCTGCAAAAATGCAGTTAAGTCCACGAATAGGTATTAACTTTGCCGTTTCTGATAAGTCTTCATTATATGCCAGTTTTTCACATTTTTTCCAAACACCCCAGTATAGTGAAATTTTTCAAAATGTAATGGCAGATTTTAACACAGGTTTTCCATTGGCCGGAAACCCTGATATTGATCCTGAACGAACTAATTATTATGAGTTTGGATTAATGCATCGTTTCAATGATGAAATCGGATTAAAAATATCTGCTTATTACAAAGACCAGACAAATAGACTTTCTACACGTATTTTTAATACTATTTATGAAGGAAATTATGTAAAAGTAACAGAAGTACAACCGGTAGATTTTGCAACAATTAAAGGTTTGGATGTAAAATTAAAATTGCGTGATTATAAAGGTTGGGGCGGTGAGATTTCCTATGAATATCTCGATGCAAAAGGTTCCGGAAGTTCATCAAGAGAATTCTATTATACCTATGTTCTTCGGGATGATGCTCCAACTCCAGCGAAAGAATATCCTTTGGAATTTGATATCACTCATCAATTTAGAGCCAGATTAAGTTATGCTGTTAAAAAAGGTGTAGATGTTTTTGGAATCAAACCTTTTCGTAATACTTATACGAGTATTCAGGGATTACTTAGAACAGGGAGGCCCTATACTCCAACAGATTCGAGAGGAAATCCTCAGGAACTTAATTCAAAACGACTTCCCGGTCTTTTTAATTTAAATCTTAGAGTTGAAAAATATATTGCAATTTTTAGTATATATCTTGATGTTAGAAATTTATTTAATATTGAAAGAGTTGTTGATGTCTATAAATACAGTGGTAAACCTGATGATACAGGTATAAATCCTGAATATGAACCTAATTTTTATAGATATGCTGTTGGTCAGGACAATCCGATAACAGGGGAAGTCATGAGATCGACACAACAAGCTTATGATGCTCATATGGCATTGCGAAAATTATATTATAAAAATCCGTCAAATTATGGAAGTCCAAGAATTATTACGCTTGGATTTGGATTTTTTCTATAAAATATTGATAATTATTGGAGCTATATAAAAATGATAAATACAAAAGTAAATAAAATATTATCTATAGTAATTTTTCTATTATTAATATCAGACATAATGTTTGCCAAATTGAAACCTGGGGCAAATCCTATTCCGCTAGCCTATAAAAATGCACTTTCCAAATCTTCGGAAGCTTCTGCTCCACCGTGGCAACTTTCATGGATTGGAAGTGGTTTCTTTGCACAATATACAATAAGTAATACCGGTCAAAGTGGATATTTTGAGCCACCTCCCGGATGGGAATATTTTGATGGAACATTTCCTACCGGAATGGGAGTTGGAAATGGTCGTACAGGAGAGTTTCCACGAGGGACAAACCAATTTTATGTTTGGGGTGCCGGTCTTTGGGTTGGAGGGAGATCACCACAATTTGATTCTGTTGATGATAAGGTATTAGAAATTAATCGTCAATTTACAAAAATGGGTGTAATTGATTCTGTATTTGCTATTGATGAAAATACAGGTGATAGAACTTTTGTGAGAACAAGAAGAGTAATAAAAAATGTACGTGTTGCAAACACATCTTATTATTCCGACCAAAGTACTATTTCCCAATTATGGCAATCTGACCAAAGAGTTAATGGAGTCACTGATGGTATTGAACCAAAATATAAAGGTGAACTTAGATTTGGACAGAAGAATAAAAATTTAGAAGATTATCAACAACCATGGTCTTTCTTTTTACCTGGTGAAACAGATTATTTTGAATGTGAAGAGGATACAATTTTTCGTCTGGATTCAAAAGATATCAATAGCCGTAGACATGAGCTGTTATTAAAGAACCCATTTTTATCTTCTGAACAAGTATTATTAGATCCATTCAGGAAGGATAGACTGGGAAATATTCGTGGTGATATTGTATCTGATGAAGATTCCTATGCTGTTTTCGGTGACTATATTGATGAAAGGAATGGTACTTTTATCTGGACTATTGGATATGATATACAGCCTTTAGGTGTGAAAATTACGCAGAGAACATATAGTTGGCGAATCGATGACTATATATATATTAATTATAAAATAAAAAATATGAATAATTTTCCTCTTGATGATGTTTTTGTAGGATATTTTATGGATAATGATGTTGGTGATGCAACTGATGATATGATAGGTTTTGACAGAGATCTAAATCTTGGATACTCCTATGATTCAGATAAAGAAGAGCAAGGGTGGGCAACTTCAGCCGGTTATGTAGGTTCAGTTTTCGTAGAGACACCAAAAAAATATTTTGCACCTGATTCTATACATACTGGAATCGATGGCATCGATAATGATGGCGATGGTTTAAAGGATGAATCTGATGAGTGGGAGCAAATTGGATTAACAGGATTTCAGACATGGATCAGATCAGATTTGGGAAAAAGTGAAGGTTTTGGTGGAGATGTAGATAATAATGAAACAGACCATTTAAAATATTTTGAATTGGCTCTGCAGGATACATTTGAAGTTTATGAAGAATCTCAGGATGTGAGACAATTAACATCCTCCGGTCCATTTTTACATTTGGAGCCCGGTGAAGAAATCAATGTAACTATTGCCATTGTTGGTGGTGAATCATTAGCAGATCTGAAGGAAAATACAAAAGATGCTGTTAAAAAATATGAAAATGGATATATAGGTCCGGAATCTCCACCAAGTCCGGATTTAACTGCTCAACCCGGACACAATACAGTTTATTTATCCTGGGATGATTCACCAGAAAAAACAATAGATCCATATACAGGTGAAAATGATTTTTCCGGATATAAATTATATAGAAGTTTGACAGGCCTTCAGGATGACTGGGAATTATTGGGAGAATATGATATTAGTGACGATTCTACTCAATACGAAACAAGTATAAAATATAAAATAGGCAATTCAAATATTTCAGCACAGTTATATAGAGTCATTACTGATGATGAGATAAGCAGAAATTGGGATTATGATAAATTAGACGATATTTTTAAAGAATCTACTTATACAATTGAATTTAAAAATTTGACTCTCGATATTGGTGGTAGTCCTGTTGATACTCTTTGTGTACTTGTCTATGATATGACAAAAGGTCAATCACTGGATTATAATCTTGATGCATTAACCGAAGGAACAGGCTATACAATTTATGATGGTAAATTCGCCAAATCCTATGGTCCAATATACAGATCAGGTGTAAATGTTTATTTTAATGGAATTTATATAAAACTTGCTAATGGAGAATATATAGATCTGGATGATAATGGTGTCATTACTGAGGACGAAAAAGCACAACAAAAACTCTATCCGGAACCAGGTGATGTTTTTGAAGTGGTTACTTTTAAAGCTGATATAATCGGTGAACAGACAGGTCTGGAATATTCTTACAAAGATGTAAACCTGACAGATGGAATAACCTATTACTATTCGGTTACTTCCTATGACAGAGGTAAAAGGACATTGAATATTCCTTCTTTAGAAAGTAGCAAATACGAAAACATAATAGATATCAAGCCCCAGCATATTGGCTTGGAATATGTTGGTGAATCAAGTTTGACTTCGGCTGATTATATCGGCTCCGGAAATACTACTGGATCAATACTCCGTGGTATTACTGAGCATAAAAAACTTACAGGTCATACTTATGAGTTTCAATTCTTTTCTTTTAATCCACAGGGTAAATCAGATGATATTGCGAATTATGGAATTGTTATTGATAAGAATTTGAATCCGACTAATAAACTGAACCAACAATTTTTATTCAAAGGTGACAGTGTTGTTTGGGTTGGCGAACTGAAAAGTTCTACTATTATTCCGGGTACTGTTACTATCAAGTTTACGGGTCAACATTCTGCAACATTGACAGATACAGATTCAACAGGAAGTTTGACAGGAGATGCTACAATAAGTGGTTTTATTAATTATGGAAATGGTCAGGTTCGGATTAAACATATAAATAATGAGTTATTGGATTCAACTTTAATTGGTTCTGCATCTTATGATTATCAAAATATTGTATTAAAAGATATAATTACAAAAGAAAAATCAGGCGAAATGTTATTTAATGCAAATCGTGTTGTAATTGATCGGATGTATGAAATTTTTTATGCAACTCCATCTAATGATACGATAAGTCACGGGTTTTTAATTGCACCAATTTCACCAAAACTTGCAGTAGATTCAACTGCATGGAGTCTGACAACAGATGTTAACAGAGTGTTTTTGCATAATGCAACAGGTAGTAGTCTTGAGCCTTATGATTATTATGTGACTTTTCCGGATGAAGGATCAAAATCAGCATTTGAGGAATTTAAAAATAAACTTGGTTATCCTGATTTCAAACAAAGATTACCCTGGAAAGTATGGAATACTTCATTGGATATTCAGAGTCGTACATGGAATCCAAATTTTCCGGCACCAAACGATAGTATCGTAGATTGGAAAATGAATAATTCAAAAAATCAGATTGCAATCATACATGAGAGTCAAAGACCGGATTCAGGAATTGGTGCTGTTTCAGTAAATATAAAGTTTGATGCAGTTTTTGAAGATGATGATTTAGGGATCAGTGACACTCTCCAACCTCCAGGTTCTGAAGATACTCTGTTTATCTTTACTTCCAGACCACTTAGGACAAATGATAAGTTTGAACTTACCACAACTAATATGTTTTCGAGAAGTAATGATATTAATTTAAGTGATATACGTGTTGTTCCAAATCCATATTATATAAGAGCAGCCTGGGATACCGATCGTTTTACACAACATATTGATTTTCGACATTTGCCTTCCAGTAATGAATGTGTAACTCATCTTAGGATATTTAATCTGGCAGGAGATATGGTTGCACATCTTAAGAAAAATGATATGGTAGAAAATAATGAGACAGCCGATGAATATGGAACATTATCATGGGATTTAAGAAATTTTGATAATTTAAAAGTAACCTCTGGGTTATATATATATCATGTTGAAGCAAAAATTGATGGCAAGAAAGTAGAGAGTACAGGAAAATTTGCCTTAATTCTTGGTCCTTAAAGGATATTATTAGAAGTTTTAGGAAAATAATAAAAATTGTAAGGATTAACATAATGAATCAGATAAATATTGTATAAATACAATCACGTAAATCCTGTTAATCCGGTATAAATAAAGGTGTTTTATATGAAAAAAATAATTGTAATTCTAATCTTGGCATTTTTAATAAATCAGGCTGGTGCTGATCAGGGAAGAGCAGGAGCACAATTTTTGAAAATATTTCCGGGTGTATTTGGACCTTCTCTTGGAGGAGCAAGTTCAACTTTGAATAATTCTTCTGAAGTGGTTTTTTGGAATCCTGCCGGATTAAATGACATTAATAAAACTAGTTTTTTTATGTCTCATGCTGAATATTTTGCCGGAATAAAATATGAAAATATTGCTTTTACTCTTCCTCTGTCCTATGGTGTATTATCGTTTCATGGAACCGGTTTATTATCTGGAAATATAAGAGAAACAACCCTTGAAGAGCCTGATGGTACAGGTGATTTTTTTCATGCAAATGATTATGCTTTTGGTGTTGCTTATGGTATGAAAATGACAAATAAATTTTCAATGGGTGTAAGTGCAAAAGTTTTATTTTTATCAGTAGATAAAGTTAGTGCGAAAGGTTTTGCATTTGATGCCGGTGCTAAATATAAATCAGGACTTCCCGGTAATTTGATTTTTGCATTTACTATCAAAAATTTCGGCCCAAATATAAATTATAATGGAGAGGGATTACAGGATTTGACTCGAAAAACAGAAAATGAATTTGAAGAAGAAGATGTGAAGTTTGAATACATTGCTGAAGACTTTCCTCTTCCTTTAAGTTTTTCTTTTGCAATATCCGGTGAAATCCCAATATCAGAAAATCAAAATATTGGAATAGCTCTGGAAAATTGGCAGGTACTTGATCTAAAGGAGATTTACAGACTTGGAGTAACATGGAATTATGGAGATTTATTTTATGTATCCGGAGGTAATGCGAATTTGATAAGAATGTTTAACCCTAATATTTCAGATAGAGATGTTAACGGTTCAATGAAATCATGGTGTGTAGGTGCCGGAGTAAATCTTGGAATGATTTTTAACAAATCATTTTGGGTAAAATATGCATGGGAAGAACATGAGTATTTTAATGGAATAAATAGAATTGGAATTGATGTGGGGATTTAGATAGATAGCCAAACAGGCCGAGCAGCCTACAGCCTAATAACCTACAGTCTAATAGCCTAAGGTAAAAAAAGGAGAAATTATGTCAAAAAAAGTTGTTACAATTTTAATGGTTTTGGCTATTTCTTTATGTTTTGGAAAAGATTTTCAAAATGTAAGAGATATCAAAGTG
>JAOZSG010000008.1 GCA_029939785.1 Fidelibacterota bacterium
TTTTCAAGATTTTTAATATCCTTTTTAACCTCACACTCTGATGATAATTGTTTATAAGCTTCTACCCTTATTTTATTTTTTGCAATAGTATCACGTAATTCATCAATTTGTTCATCCAGTTCAAAAATTTCCTGATGAATATCTTTAATTAATTCTAAAGCCATATAATCCCGCTCTTCCTCTTCATTTTCCGGTGTCATCAACAAAAATTCATTTTCATCCATAGCAATATCCAGCCATTCAACTTCATCGGCTCGTTCACTATTTTTAAACTCATTGAGAATGTTCTTTGCGTTTATTGTTGGAAGATGTGCCAAAGTCATGCATATTTCTTTTAATTCTTCTGTTGATGTATATTCATCCATTAATTTGTAATGAAACTCTTTGTAATCTTTGTCTGAGAATTCTTTCGGGTTTTGAATATCTTTATGTTCTGTCATTTTTACCTCATATTTTATAGACAAATTTAACAGTATTTACAATAGAATTGAAATTTATTTAATTCTACCCTATTCAATATATCAATCTTGTCTGTTTATTATTTTATTAATGTCATTTTTTTTGATTTAATAAATGATCCGGAGGAAATCTTATATATATAATTTCCTGTTGATAATTGTTTACCGTTATTGTTTAAACCATCCCAATAAACATTATGAAATCCTTTACTATTTTTTGTGTTAACAAGAGTTCTTATGTTTTGACCTAATAAATTAAATATTTCGAGTTTAACCTGTGAGTCTTTTTCTAAAACATAGGATATTGTTGTTGATGAATTAAAAGGATTTGGATAATTCTGATTTAATTTAAATTGTATTGGTGTTTTATTAAAACTGAGAGTTTTCATACTTGATACAGGATTACTATTTATCAGGTAAGTGGCATCAATTGAACCAGAGGAAGTATTGGATAGTCCATCCAGAACAATAATTTTTGATTCATCTAAAGGTGTTATTCCTGCCATTACAATTATAATATGATCATCTTTTTTATTAGACGATATTTGCCAATCGTCCGGTAAAGTAGATATGATATTATTAATTTGTATTTCTGATTGATTGTAATTTATTTTTAATTCCAACGCATAAATATTTTTTGGGTTTTCTTTTACATATATTGGTATTCTGATTTTTTCGGAATTTATTGGACTGTTTGCTATATTCCATTCTACTTTACCTGATGTTAAATTTTTCTTATATAATCCACTATTTTCTGATGGAAATTCATCAATAAGTCCATGAAAATATCTAAGAATATATGATGCATCAAATGCATTGACAAGACTATCATTTGATACATCTGCAATAATTAAAGAATTTCCTGTTAATTCTATGATATCTGAAGTATGATCCATTACAAGTGAAGCATCTTCTTCATTTATATATTGATAATCTAAACTTGTATCACCCCAATATAAGCCAACCAGATCGGTAGTGTCATTTACAATATTTCCATGATTATCTGCTATAGATACCACAAACGTAAAAGAACCGGCGATTGTATTGTTCCATCTAAATATTCCCGTATTATCTATAGTTGCATCGGGATGACCATTAAGCAATGTATAATTAAGTTGATCAGATGAGTTTTCACTTCTTGCATTATATTGAAAAATAATAGAATCACCTGCTATAAATGTACTATCATTCATAGTATTAACAACTAAAGGTTTGATCATACCAATAAGATCAATTATTGTTGAATCTCTTTCAGGATCATTGTTTTCTATAATAAGGTGTGAGTATTTTGTTCCTAATTGTATAGGATTGAATCTCACAACTATTTCTTTTGAATATCCATTTTTTAATGTAAATGTCGTATCTCCGTTAATTGAAAATTGATTATCATTTCTACCTGTTTGATAAATATGATAAACTATAAGGTCTAAATCCCCCTTATTGGTTATTGTTACTATTTTTTCTGAGGTTTCACCAACTAATATATCATTAAAAATAATAGATTCAGGTATTACTGCAAATATTGATTTAGATATAAAAATTATTATAAGGATTGTCAGTTTGTTTATTTTCATTGTTTTTTATTTATTTTTATACTTTCTTATTGATTGTTATCTAAAATTATTGATTACCCAATATTCATACCAATTAGTATTAATATTTTCTATTATTAAATTTTTTATAGATAATTAGTTGTTTTTATAAAGAATATGAGTAATTGAAAATAATTTGTATATAATTATTTAGGGGGAAATATTTTCGTTTTTTATTATAAATGTTGGAAAATATGGTATATCAGTATTTGAGGGAATGTCAAAAAAAATCAAAAAAAAATCAAAAAAATTTGCTATTTACAATAATTATATTTATACATTTTTAAAATTTTAATATTTATTGACAAAATTATTAAAAGATTGGTTTCTAACAGTGATTATTTTACCAAAGTCAAATTTAACATTATTATACTTTTATCTCTTGCTGCAATTAGATGAAAGTCAAGATATTCATTATTGAATTGTCTGATAATCATAATTCAACATTTTTCTTTGCTAAATAACCGATTATTTAGCTTGCAGATTAACATTTAAAAGTTTTGTTTAAAATAAATTAAATAATTCATTTTAAGTATAGGTAAGTCGATTTCATAATTAAAGTGAATATCTATATATTGTATATTGTGAAAAATAAACACTAAATGCTGTTGCGTTTTCTACAATGACTTTTTATATTAAAATTAATAATTGAAATGTTTTGTATTGATTTTTGGTTTACTTTGTAAGAAATCTTCTGCGATCAAATTCCACAGAAAATTCAGATTTAACATATTTCAATTAAACTTAATGTGATAGAAAATATTATTTAAATTATTGAGATAATTTTGCTTCAATTACATTAATATTAGATTTTTAATGAATAAAATTTATAAAGGATTGATGGATGTTTGGGAAAATTTATAAAAGAAATCACGAAATAGTTAATTTTGATTCAATCAAAATCAAAAACGCTATAAAAAAAGCAGGTGAAGCGAGTGGAGAGTTTGGTTTGGATACTGCCAGAAAATTAACAATAAGAGTAATTACACTTGCAGATTCAATTATTGAAGAAGATATCCCGACAGTTGAACAAATTCAGGATATTGTTGAAGAAGTATTACTTGCATCTCCTTATAAAAAAACTGCAAAATCCTATATTATTTACCGTGATCAACATTCAAGAGTAAGGGAATTTATATCAGCTGCAAATATTGATCTTGTGGATCAGTATATTGAAAAGAGTGACTGGCAGGTGAATGAGAATAGTAATATGGGATATTCTCTTCAGGGATTAAATAATTATCTTGCTTCAGAATTGAGTAAAGTATATTGGTTAAATAATATTTATCCATCAGAAATCAAAAACAGACATTCTGATGGTGATTTTCATATTCATGATCTCAGCCAGTTATCAGTATATTGTGTTGGTTGGGATTTGATGGATTTGATTCAGATTGGTTTTAAAGGAGCAATAGGAAAAATTGAATCAAGTCCGGCAAAACATTTCCGTAGTATTTTAGGTCAGATTGTTAATTTTTTCTATACCTTGCAGGGTGAGGCAGCAGGAGCCCAGGCATTTTCAAACTTTGATACTCTTCTGGCTCCATTCATTCATTATGACAATCTTTCTTATACTGAAGTCAAACAGGCAATGCAAGAATTCATTTTCAATATTAATGTACCAACCAGAGTAGGATTTCAAACACCATTTACAAATATTACAATGGATTTGATAGTTCCGGGTACCTATAAAGATCAGGCAGTAATAATAGGTGGAATACCACAGGAAAAAACCTATGGCGATTTTCAAGATGAGATGAATATGTTAAACAAAGCATTTCTTGAAATTATGTCAGAAGGCGATGCAAAAGAACGAGTATTTACATTTCCAATCCCGACATATAATATAACAAAAGATTTTAATTGGGATGATCCTACTATTGATTATTTATGGGAAATTACCGCAAAATACGGTATTCCATATTTCTCTAATTTTATAAATTCTGATATGGATCCTGAAGATGCTAGATCAATGTGTTGTCGGTTACGACTTGATAACCGCATATTGGAAGCGAGAGGCGGTGGACTTTTTGGAGCAAATCCTTTAACAGGTTCGATTGGAGTAGTTACTATTAATATGCCTCGAATTGGATATCTTGCAAAGAATGAAGATGATTTTCTGGATAGACTTGGTGAACTTATGGATTTTGCAAAAAACAGTCTTGAAATTAAGAGAAAAGCACTGGAAAATTATACTGAAAGAGGACTGTATCCATATATAAAATTTTATTTGAGACATATTAATACAAGGTTTGATCAATATTGGAAAAATCACTTTTCTACAATTGGTTTGGTTGGAATGAATGAAGCATTATTAAATCTTTTTGATAGTGATATTGGAACAGAAAAAGGTCATGAGTTTACTCTCCGTGTAATGGATTTCATGAGAGACAGACTTATAACTTATCAGGAAGTAACAGGAAATCATTACAATCTTGAAGCAACTCCTGCAGAAGCAACATCCTACAGACTTGCACGACTAGATAAAAAAAATTATCCGGAAATTATAACAGCACGTGAGGCTATGAAAACCAATGATTCTGAAATGTATTATACAAATTCAACTCATCTTCCGGTTAACTATACAAATGATATTTTTGAATTACTTGATAAACAGGATGATATCCAAACAAAATATACCGGAGGAACAGTTGTTCATTTATTTGGTGGTGAACGAATTCAAGAAGGCGAAACTGTTAAAAAATTAGTAAAGCGTATATGTGAAAATTACCGACTTCCTTATTTTACAATTACTCCAACTTTTAGTATTTGTCCAAATCATGGATATATTTCTGGAGAACAACAAAAATGCAATAATTGTGGTGCAGAATGTGAAGTTTTTTCCAGAGTTGTGGGATATCTGAGACCTGTACAACAGTGGAATAATGGAAAAAAATCAGAATTTGTTATGCGTAATATGTTTGAAATGGAGAATGTGAAATAATGAAAATAGGAAGCATACAAAAATTTTCTATGATTGATTTTCCAGGTCAATTATCAGCAGTAATTTTTACTCAGGGTTGTAATTTTCGTTGCCCTTATTGTCATAATCCTGAACTGGTTGATCCTCACAAATTCTCGAAACCAATACCTGTTGAAGAAATATTTAGTTTTTTGCAAACCAGGGTAGGAAAATTGGATGGAGTTGTAATAACCGGAGGTGAACCAACATTGCATTCTGATCTCATTGATTTTATTTCAAAAGTCAGACTTCTTGGTTTTTTAATAAAACTTGATACAAATGGATCAAATCCGGAGATGCTAAAAGAAATTATTAAATTTAACTTAGTAGATTATATTGCAATGGATTATAAAGCACCTCTATCAAAATATTCTGATGTAATTCGGAGTAATATAAATTTGTATGATATTTTAGAAAGCGTTGAAATAATCAAGAATTCAAAAATTAAATATGAATTTCGAACAACTGTAGTTGAAAAATTATTATCACCATGGGATATACATAGAATTCAGAATGAAATTGGAGATGCTGAGAAATATTGCATCCAAAATTTTGTTGCGTCAAAGACGTTAGATGAGAGTTTTATGAAATATCAATCATTTTCTTCAGAATCTTTTGAAAATCTTGATAATAATTATACTCATCAATTATCAAAAAGAATAATAAGATAGACCAACCAGTATCACTAATATATCAGAGTCATATCACTTCGATATACTGATTTAAATCTATTCATATCGCAATGCTTCTATTGGATCTAGTTTCGATGCTTTTACAGCGGGATATACGCCAAAAATGAGTCCGATACAGACAGAAAATCCAAGCCCGAGTCCAACAGACCACATAGGAATAGTAGGAGGAAGGTTCATTGCATTACTGATTAACAGACCTATTCCAACTCCAAGAATTACACCAACAATTCCACCCATCATGCATATTCCGACGGCTTCTACCAGAAATTGATTTAATATATGAATTCTTTTTGCTCCAATTGCTTTACGTATCCCTATTTCCCGGGTTCTTTCTGTAACAGAAACCAACATGATATTCATAATGCCAATACCACCAACCAATAATGAAATACTACAAATTATTACTGCTGCAATAAAAACAAATCCAGTCAAATTCTTTAATGTATCCATAATTGACTCTGTTGTAATGATTTCAAAATCACTTTCTTTCCCAGGCGGAACTTTTCTGATACTCCTAAGTACTGTTTCAATTTCATCCATAGCATCAAGAATTACATCATCATTTTTTGCCTTTATTCCTATTGATATACTTCTATGGTGTCCATACATTTTCATAAATGTAGTATAAGGAATCGCTGCGGAATTATCCTGACTATTTCCAAGTATTTCACCTTTTTCCTCTATTAATCCAATAACTGTAAATCGTTTATTACCAATTTTTACCTCTTTACCAACAGGATAACTAAAAGGAAAAAGTTTATCTACAATATCTTTACCAAGTACAACAACCTGTCTTTTATGCAAAACATCATTTGCTGTTAAACCTCGTCCTTCATTTATATATTTGTCATTTACTTCAGACCAGTTTTCATCGCCACCAAAAATTATGATATTTGGTTTTGTTGATTCGTCTTTATATTTTATTGGACGTCCCCACATTGATGCTTCCGGTGATACTTTATCTACATATTTTGTAGCAATTTCACTTAGTAATCTCGCTTGCTCAAAGGTTATATCTTTTCGATTTCTATACTTTTTATCAAGATGTCCCATTTGAACTGCCGGATTTTTTTGGATCCAAAAAACATTTCCACCAATAGCAGATAAACTTTGCCTCAGATGGACTTCAAGAGCATTTATTATTGACATCATTCCGATAACTGCCATTACTCCGATTACAATGCCGAGTGCTGTAAGGAATGTACGTAGTTTGTTGTTTATTGCTGTTTGCCAGGCTAACCTGAATCCTTCTTCGTAATTCATAATATATCTTTTTTTTTAATAACTATTCATAATGGAGACAATCAATAGGATTTAATTTTGCAGCTTGTCTGGCAGGATATATTCCAAAGAACAGACCTACCAATGATGAGAATGATAGTCCCAAAATGACAGACCAGAGAGGAACAGAACTTGGAAAAGGCGTAACTTTATCAATTATGATTGATAATAAAAAACTAAGTCCAATTGCAATTATTCCACCAATACTACATATAATAATTGATTCTATTATAAATTGGAACGAGATCATTCCTTTTGTAGCACCCAAAGCTTTTCTTATACCTATTTCACGTTTTCGTTCAGCTACTGATACAAGCATAATATTCATAATACCAATACCGCCAACCAATAATGCTAAAGCACCAATTCCTATAGCAGCTGTATATAATCCACCCGTGAGTTTATTGTAGGTATCCAGTAAAATAGCCTGCTGATTAATAGAAAAGTTATCTTCTTCAGATGGTCGAATCCCTCTTGACATACGCATTAAAAATCTAAGTTCGTCCTTGGCTTTTTCAATATCTTCTGCCTTTTCAATTCTTGCCATTATTGATACGCTTCTATGAGAGCCATAATTTTTAAATAAAGCTGTTATAGGAATATATACAATATCATCCATATTAAATCCAAACAGACTGCCTCGCTTTTCAAGTACGCCAATAATATTATATGCAATACCTCCAATTAAAATTCTTTGACCAATTGGATCAATCTTATCAAATAATTTATCTTTTATTGACCAGCCAATAACAGCATTTTGTTTTTTTCTACTGATTTCACCATCTGTAAAAAAACGACCTTCTTCAATTGCTAATGCATCAACTCTTTCTGTCAGACGTACTGCTCCGGTTACTCTAATTCTGGTTAATTCATTATCTTTATATTTTATTGATTTTCGAGTATCAGTATTAGGAATAATATCAGCATTAACTTTTAAATGTTTTTGAACATATTCAAAATCACTCATTTTTAAATTTGGTCTATTTTTGAATTTAAACCAGTCTTCATTTGACATCCAGGGATATTTCTGAATATATAATGTATTGCTTCCAAGGCTTGATATTTGATTTGCGAATCCTTTATTTAGCCCTTCAATGATTGAAGCAACAGAAACGACTGTTAAAACCCCAATGATTATTCCAACAGTAGTAAGAACTGCCCGCATTTTATTGTCTCTGAGTGCATTCAGAGCAATGATAATATTTTCTTTAACTTTAATGAAGAGTTTTATCAATTTTTCCTCGTATCAATATCATCTGCAATATTACCATCCAGAATATGTATATTTCTGTTTGCATGTTCTGCAATATATCGTTCATGAGTAACCAGGATTATAGTATTGCCTCCAGTATGTAATTCATCGAAAAGATCCATAATTTCTTTGCCGGTTTTTGAATCAAGATTTCCTGTAGGTTCATCTGCCAAAATTAATGATGGATCATTTACTAATGCTCTTGCTACTGCAACACGCTGTCTTTGTCCACCAGACATTTCGCTCGGTTTATGATGCATTCTATCTGCTAATCCAACTTTTACAAGTGCTTCCTCAGCTTTAATTTTTCGCTCTCCAACAGGCATACCACTATATATCAAAGGTAATTCTACATTATGTAATGCATTTGCTCTTGGAAGTAAGTTGAATGTCTGAAAAACAAATCCAATTTTTTTATTTCTGATTTCTGCTAAATCATCATCTTCCATTTCATGAACAAGACTTTCCTCAAGTTTGTAGGTACCTGATGTTGGAGTGTCAAGACAACCAATAATATTCATAAGAGTTGACTTTCCTGAACCTGAAGGTCCCATTATTGAAATATATTCATTTTGTGATATTGATAAATCAACACCTCTTAAAGCTTTAACTTCAACACTTCCAACCTGATAAAATTTTGTTATACTTTTTAAATCAATTAAATTTCCCATTATGCTCCAAAATATATGTTTAAACGATAAGTTAAATTTGAAATGTCAATCTTTGGAACATTATATACTTTACTGTTATCCATTTTCCAATTTGTCTCAGTTACTGTATATAAATATCCAACATTTACACCTAATGCACACCAACGAAGTACATTATATTTTATACCTACTGATGGAACAACAACCACAAAATCTTTGTTCATTGTCGTATTATAATTATGATAATCTGTAGGTATATCAGCATTATCAACACCAACACCTTTTTCCCAAAAATAATCCCAATCAATACCACCAATACTTTGAATGACCTCTATTTCCAGTCTTCCACCTCCAATCATTCCACCGAATGATATCTCACTTTTATTAAATGGATGAAAAACTTTTTCTATTGTTACTCCACCATAATGCATTGTTAATTTTAATCTTTTATTAATATCTCCGGGATTGCCTGTAACTACTTCTGAACCAGATGCACCATATCCGCCGATTCGGATACTATTGCCTACATATCCCCAGCCACCACCACCAGTCATAATCATATAATCCGGCAATGTTCTAATTCCAACACTTCTTAATTTTGTATCTAATTCTCCTAAATCCAAAGGCTGAATCATGTAATCCATTCCTCCGGCACCAAAACGTAAAAAACCGGAGTTCCCCGCAAAGAGCGATAATGTAGATGTCATAATTAATATAAAAAACATAAATTTCTTCATAGTCTTATCCCTTTTAATTATGCTCCAAAATATAGATTGAATCTATAAAAAATATTTGAATAATCAATTTTTGGGGAACCACCAACAGTATTTTTTTCTATTTCCCAGCTATTGGAATTTGCAATACCATAATAGTAACCGACATTAGCACCAACACCAAACCATCTCAAAATATTATAACGTAAACCAACAGAAGGCATTACCGAGAAAAACTGATTTTTAAATTCGGTTTTATAACTATAAAAATCTTCAGAACCGTCATTGGTATTAAAATTTTTCCAGGCCCCATCCCAATCAGGTTGTTTATGTTCTTTCATAACTGTTATTTTAGTTTTTGTATTACCTAGTACTGTACTTAAATAGATTTCTGTTTTATTTATTGGACGGAATACTCTTTCCATGAGAAAACCACCAAAAGACATATTAAAAGTAACATCATTACCAATTTCACTAGTTTTATCATAACCTGTCGTATTCAATTGCCCACTAGCTCCAAGTCCACCAATTCTCCAATGTTTACCGAGAAAACCCCAGCCTCCTCCACCGTAAAATATCATGTTTGATTCAAATTTATCGATATGCATTGCAGCAAGTTTTGCATTTATATCGTCCATGTTGATAGGCATGTAGAAAAAATCCCATCCACCACCTCCTGCACGAAATACACCAGAAACACGTCTTTTCTTTTTACCTAAATCATTTTTCCATTCAACTTCTTCTTCCTCATCTTCATATAAGAATTCTTTTAAACTGGGTTGAATTTCCCGCCAGGTATCAAGCCAAGTATCATTTTTATCTTTTACTTTGTATTCATCATTTGATTTTATTTCAGCATCTGGTTTTTCTTCTACTATGGTAGTATCATTATCAGAGTAGTTTACTTCCAAATTAACAGATTGAGCAAATAAAATACTGCTTGATAATATTAATATAATTATCAGTAATTTTTTCATTTTTTCTCTCCTTTATCTTTATTATCAGAAATTTCAAGCGGACTATCATCTTTAAGTTCTTTGCTAATTGCTTTATAACTACCGATAACTATTTCTTCACCTAATTCAAGTCCTGATTTTACTTCAAAATGAGTATCACTGCTAATTCCAACTTTTACCTCACGTTGCTCTGCAAATAGATTACTTTTGTTTGATGAAAAAAGACCACTTTTCTTTTCATCTTCTTTTTTATTTACTACAAAAACAACTTCAAGTGATTCATTCTTTTTGTTCTTTACATTCAATGAATCATCTTCGGCTTTTCTTACTGTTAATGCTTGAATTGGTATTACTAATGCATTATTTTTTGTATCTGTTATAATATCTACAGTTGATGACATGCCAGGTCGAAAACGTTTATCCTGCCCCAGTACATCAATTTTCACCTGAAAACTTGTTACTTGTTCTTGTGTTCCTTGCCCTTTGATTGTTGCACTGTGTGCAATTTCCGAGACAATACCTGTAAACACAGTATCAGGAAGAGCATCAATTTCTATTTTAGTTGTATCACCAATATTTATATCAACAATATCTGTTTCATCAATATTAACCTGTACTTCCATCCTGGACATATCAGAGATTATTAAAATTACATCCTCCTGAAAAGTAGAGCCAACAGCCATTTCTCCAATCTCTTTATTTAATAAAGTAACTTTCCCTGCCATTGAAGAAATAATTCTTGTTTGGTCTAAATCATCCTTAGCTTGTTTTAAAGAAGCTTTTGCCTGATCTACCTGGCTTTTGGCAATCTCTGATGTTGCTTTTGCCGATTCCAGTTCAGATTCAGATATCAGGTTACTGTTAAATAATTCCTGGGATCTTTTTAATTCATTTTTCACTTTTTTATAATTTGCCTTACTTGATTCTAATCCTGAAACGGTCATATCATAAGCAGCTTCATATCTGGTCCTGTCCAATTCTACCAACAATTGACCTTCTTGTACCAAATCGCCCTCTTTTATGGTGATATTAATAATACGGGCACTGACTTTTGAACTTTTTCTTACCTGGATTACAGGTGATAGAGAACCAGAAGCATTAACCATCTGTACTATTTTATCCTGTTCAACTTTTTCAATTTGAACATTAATAGGTTTTATATTATTTTTATTAATATTTCCAATAACAATAGCAAATACTACAAGAAGTGCCGATATTATTATAATTATTTTTTTTCTGTTTTTTTTCATAACCAATCCTAATAAGTGTTATAGTGTTCCCATCACATATTTCAATTGAACTTCAACAATTTTTGCGTCATATTTTGTTGAAATAATATCTGATTCTGCTCTTGTAAATGCAACCTGGGCATCTAAAACTTCCAGGAATGTTACTGAATTCAATCTATACATTTCCTGAGCAAGTCTCAAATCTTCTCTGGCCGATTCCATGTTCAATTCGTTAATTTCCAACATCTGTTTATAAGTTTCTAAACTACGGATGAAGTCATTTACCTTTGCTGCAATTTCCATTTTCTTTTTTCTGATCTGATCATCAGCAATATCAATTTCAATTTTCTTTGACTGGATATTCGATCTGTTTTTAAATCCTTCAAAAATTGAAAAACCAACTGATAATGTTACACTTGTATTCCACCATTTATCAATTTCAGAATAACTTCTGTTAAATTCAGGTCCTCCTCTTCCATATCTCATACTCATAGAAAGATCAGGCAAATATGCACCTTTGGCAGACGAGAGTAAAAATCCGGCACTCTTTTTTTGAATTTCAAGCAATTTCAATTCAGTATTATTCTTCATACAATATTCCTGAGCAGTTGATTGAGAAATATCTTCAACAGGGATATAAATTTTTTCTTCTATGTCAATCATTTTGTCTGAAGATATTCCCATAGATGTATTTAAATTTGCAATTGCAGTTTTTAAATTTGTCTTCTGACGAATAATATTTAATCTATCTCCACCTTCTTTTACTTTTGCTTTTAATACGTCTTTTAAAGCAACTTTCCCAAGTTTCTGCATTTCTTCAGTTTTTTTGAGTTGTTCAATACTATTATTATGAGATTTCTTATATACTTTTAACAATTCTTTTGATTTAAGTACAGTATAAAATTTATCAGTTACATCTGTTATTATCATTTGTCTTGTCTGATTATCACTGACAATATATCCGAACTTCTGATTTTTTGCATATCTATAATTATTTATGTTGCTTCCGCCATTGAATAAAGTCTGATTAGCAGTAACACCAAAACTATGATATTCGCTATTGGATTCAGGTGTTGTAACTGTTTGACCAAACTGTACATAATCACTTGGACCTTGTTTTGAAAATTGAGAAGAAAATCCACTTCTTACATTTGGTAATAAATTCCCAAAAGAATTAACAACTCCCTGATCTGCTATTTGCATTTGCTTCCCTGAAATTGCCATATCAGGATTGTTTTTTAGAGCATGTTTAATACAATCTTCTAAATCTAATATTTCCTGAGCCATTAACAATTGTATAGCACCAAATAATAAAATTAATATAATTTTCCGCATTAAATTATTCTCCCTTGTTATATTTTCACCATACCACCAAGTGCGGCAGTTATTAAACAATATATAATCCATAGCACAAGAATTACTATGAATGTTTGTGACATTTTTTTCTTATAAATAATACTTAGAGCCAATCCAAATAAATATACTTTCCAAAAAGCAAAAAGATCAAGAGCATTAATAAAACGAAAAAGAAAAGTTGAACTATCACCCATAAACATTGCAATACTTGTATAAACCTGTAAAGATCCTTTTTGATATATTAAAGGAATTTTTACAGCCGAAGAGATTAAATCAACAAGCCCGACATAAGACGAGACTGCAAATAAAGTCATAAACTTTCTATCTCCACCAAGCAGGAAATTTCCGGCAAACATTAAAATAATACCCATTACTCCAGTTTTAATAAATATCATAATCGGAGCAAAAATATAGCCCAATTTAGAATCTTTACGTTCATCCAGTTTAGTAATAATAGCTTCCTTTTGAACATCTGAATATTTCTCTGACTCTTCAAATTTTGCTTTTGTTTCTTCCATAGCAATAGGATTTACTATAGGCATTGAAATTATAGAAACTATACTAACTAAAAATATTGGAATAATAATATCAATCCAGAAAGTTTTTTCGCTAAGTGATTTGAAAGTTGATGACGGTTCCCAAAAAACAGATGTTAATTTTGACCACAATGACTTTTCTGCTATTTTATTCATATTATTCCCTAACTTAAAAAAATATTCAAAATTTAGACTTATCAAATAATATATGGTTGTCAGATCATTTATTTTTTTTCAATTCTTGTAGAAAAAATTCTTTTTTATCTACCATATATTTTTTTACACTATCATAATCATTCTCTACCTCACAGTTAAGGATAGACTCTTCTAACGCTTTTTTAATGAATCCAATATCGGGTCCAGGAGATAAATTAAAAAAACTCATGATTTCATCACCTCTTACAGGAGACTGAAATGCTCTCATTTTATCTCGTTCTTCTACTTTCAGTACATATTCTTCAACTCTTGTGAAATTAGTATAATATTTATTCACTTTTTGGGGATTCTTCGATGTAATGTCAGCACGACACAATAACATCAAATCATCAAGATATTCATCAGCAAGAACCATTAGACGACGTACAGCACTGTCTGTGACACCTTCATCTGCAAGAGCAATTGGTCGAAGATGAAGACTTGTCAGTTTTTTTGCATAATCACGAAGCTTATTTGGCAATTTCATTCTTTTACAGAAATTATCAATTAATCTTAAACCAACCACTTCATGTCCGTAAAATGTCCATCCTTTACCATGAACAAATCTCTTTGTATCAGGTTTTCCTATATCATGTACAAGTGCTGTAAACCTTAATAAAAAATCATCACTATATTTTGCTACATTATCAAGAACTTCCAAAGTATGCCAAAATACATCTTTATGATGATATTTACTAACCTGATCAACTCCTTCCAATCTTGCAATTTCAGGTAAAATTATTTTAAGCAATCCGCATTTACGTAATAACTCAAATCCTATAGAAGGTCGCTTATCAGTCATCATCATTTTCTTTAATTCTTCTGTAATTCGCTCCTGTGAAATAATTTTAATTCTATCTTTAACCTTTTCAATCGCTTCAAATGTTTCTTTCTCAATTTTAAAATCCAATTGGGTGGCAAATCTGATTGCTCTTAACATTCTAAGAGGATCTTCAGAGAATGTAATAATTGGATCCAGAGGTGTTTTAATTATTTTGGCTTCAATATCTTCAATTCCTTGAAATTCATCAATCAGATCAAAAAATGAATTGTTATTCAGAGACATTGCTAAAGAATTTATTGTAAAGTCTCTTCTTAACAGATCATCTTTCAAAGTACCCTTACTTACAATCGGTTTCCTGGAATTTTCTTTGTATTCTTCACTTCGTGCAGAGGCAAATTCCAAAACATATCCACGATAAGGAACCATTGCTGTTCCAAATTTTGGATATTTTATTACCTTTGGTGCACCAATATGCTTAGCCAGTTTGTCAGCAAATTCAATCCCATTACCTAAAACAGTCACATCTACATCTGTAGTATCTCTATTCATAATTTTGTCACGAACAGCTCCACCAACGAGATAAATTTCTGTTTTCTGCTTTTCAGCCGAGTCTGCTATTTTATGCAATATTTCTGTGATTAAACAATCTTCAGGAAATAATGATTTCATATTTTTTGTTTGTTTTTTACTATTCATATTCTTCTTCTATTATGTAAATTTTTTCCTGATTTCCTAATTAACAAGTTCAACTGATTTAACATATTCAACTAATCTACCCATTTCTTCCGCTTTATAAGAACTTCTGACAAGAGGTCCTGACATAACTTCTTTAAATCCCATATTCAAAGCTTCTTTTTTATAATTTTCAAATTGCTCCGGCGTAATATATTCTATTACTTCCAGATTATTTTTTGTAGGCTGCAAATATTGACCTATGGTGAATAAATCACAATCAACAGTTCTTGCATCCTGCATAACTTTCAATACCTGATCTATAGTTTCACCAAGACCAACCATAATACCGGTTTTTGTCATTGCTCCCAATTTTTTTGCATCTTTCAATACTTTTAATGATTGGTTGTAATCTGCCTCCGGACGGACAGTTGAATATAATTCTTTCACAGTTTCAATATTATGTCCAAGAACATAGGGTTTTGCATCAATAATAGTTTTTAATGCGGACAAGTCTCCTTTAAAATCTGGAATAAGGACTTCGATTTTAATTTCAGGGTTGTATTTTCTTACTTCTCTGATGGTTTTCGCCCACATAAAAGACCCGCCATCTTTCAGATCATCTCTGGTAACAGAAGTAAGCACACAGTAATTCAAATCAAGCAACCTGACTGCTCTGCCTATTTTTTCCGGTTCAGCCTGATCAACGACTCCAGAAGGATTTGAACCAACGGCACAGAACCGGCAACTCCTGGTACAATTATCGCCAAGAATCATAAACGTAGCGGTTTTATTTCTCCAGCATTCACCCCGATTAGGACACTTAGCTTCCTCACAGACTGTATTTAAATTATTATCCTGAATTATTTTTCTGACTTTAATATATTCGTCATTCACACCTGTTTTTATTTTCAGCCATTCAGGTTTATTTCTTTTTCTTATTTTCATACCAATCTTTTTTCCCATTCTCGTAAATATACTATTTTATATTATTAATATCAGTAAATCCAAAAACATTACAGATTTTTTCTATAATAGTTTTTTTTACACTTTCCAAGGTGGCATTCTTATTTAAATCAATCATTCTTGTAACTCCTTTATCTGAAATACCACAGGGTATTATTCCATTAAAAAGCGACAGGTCAGTTTTTATATTTAATGCAAAACCATGATAGGTCACCCATCTTGAAATACGAAGTCCAATTGCAGCAATCTTTTGTTTTTCAACCCAGATTCCGGTAAGTCCATCTATTTGTTTTCCTTCAATATTATAATCGGCAAGAGTTTGTATTAATATTTCTTCAATTTTATCGACATAATTACGGACACTTAGTTTATGTTCTTTTAAATGAAAAATAGGATAACCAACCAATTGTCCCGGACCATGGTATGTAATATCACCTCCACGATCCACATTAACAACTTCAACTCCATGATCTTTCAGATATTCTTCACTTGCAATCATATTGGATGCAACAGCATTTTTTCCCAGTGTATATACATGAGGATGTTCAACCAAAATTAATGAATCGGGAATCTCATTTTTTATTCGCTGCTCATGAAGTTTCTTTTGAAAATCCCATGTTTCATTGTAGGATTTTCGACCAAGGTTAATAATATTTAGAATTTTGCTCATAAAATATTAACATTGACATCATGTCTTCGTTTCACTTCGCCAGACAAGCAGTCAATGTACTCCAAAAATTACACATGAATCGCTTCGTTATATGCATCATGAATAGCCTCTATTACACTTTCTGCCAATGAAGGATGTGCATGAATAATGTTTTTCAAATCATCAAAAGTCATTTGTTTATCCACTGCTGTTACCAGTTCTGAAATAAGTTCTGTTGCTTCACTTCCTACTATATGACCACCTAAAATAATATTAGTTTTAGTATCAAAAATAACTTTTACCATTCCGGTAATTTCACCAATTGCCAGACTTTTGCCATTAGCACGAAAATAAAACTTTCCGATTTTCAATTCATGACCTGCATCTGTTGCTTTTGCCTCGGTTAATCCTACACTTGCAACCTGTGGCTGACAATAAGTACATCCGGGAACAGCATTGTAATTGACCAAAGCCGGATTATGTCCATAAATTTTTTCAACTGCATGAATTGCTTCTGCAGATGCAACATGAGCTAAGCATGGAGCACCAATGACATCACCGATTGCATAAACACCGTTAATTGAAGTCTCATAATTTTTATTAACTTTAATCCATCCGACATTAGTTTCAATACCGATTTTTTCCAAACCAATATTTTCTATGTTTGGTTGCACACCGATGGCCATTAATGTTTTTTGTGATGAGAGAATTATCTCTTTCCCTTTTTTATCTTCAATTACTGTATCAACCAAATTATTAGCAACATTAACTTTTTGAACTTTTGCACCAATGTACATTTTAATTTTAAGTTTTTTAAAAGCACGTGTCACTTCTTTCGCTATTTCTTCATCTTCATTTGGTAATATCTGTGGTAATGCTTCGACAATAGTTACCTCCGCACCGAATGATTTATAAATATAGGCGAATTCAACACCAATAGCACCAGCACCAATTATTACAATTGAATCCGGTACATCATCCAGAACCAGTGCTTCTTTACTTGAAATAATATATTTTCTGTCAATTTCAATACCTGGAATTGATCTGGGTCTTGCTCCTGTAGCAATAATAATTGAATCAGCAGTAACAGTTTCCTTAATATTGCCCTCATTATCTGATACTTCAATTGTATTTTTGTCGATAAATTTTCCAAAGCCGCTAATAAGAGTAACTTTATTTTTCTTAAACAGAAAATTTATTCCTTTTGATAATTTTCCGGCAACTTCGCGACTTCTTTGAACAATTTTACCAAAATCAAAAGAAGGATTTTCCAGATTAAATCCAAATTTATCTGCTTCATTAAGACTACGCCACATATCAGCATTTTTTATAAGAGCCTTTGTCGGAATACAACCCCAATTCAGACAAATTCCACCTACCTCAGACTTTTCAACACATGCTACTGATTTACCCAATTGAGCGGCTTTAATTGCGGCTACATATCCACCCGGACCTGATCCTAATACTAATAAATCATAATGACTATTCATTTTTATTCTCCTAACTTTTAACACTATTTTTTAGTAATAATATTTCTGCTGCAAAATACTCATCACCATTAGGTGTTTCCAATAACATAGGACAATCTGCAAATCGGTCATCATTCATCAAACGGATAAAAGGTTCAGCACCAATATATCCTTTTCCTATATTATCATGTCTGTCTTTTCTTGAATTCAATGGATTTTTAGAATCATTCAGATGAAAGACTTTTAATCTATCCAATCCAATGATATCATCAAACTTTTTGAAAGTATCAAAATAAGCCTTTTTACTTCTGAGGTCATATCCTGCTACAAAAGCATGACAAGTATCAAAACATACTCCAAGTTTTTCAGGATAACTGCAAAACTCTATTATCTTTTGTAAATGCTCAAATCTATATCCTACATTTGAACCTTGCCCGGCAGTGTTTTCAAGAAGTAGAGTTGCTTTCAAATCACCTTTAGCTTCAATAGCCCTGTCCAAATTTTCAGCAATCTGTTTCAGACAAGAATCTTCTCCCTGGCCTAAATGCGAGCCTGGATGGAACACTATATAAGGTATTTCCAAAAAATCAGATCTTATTAATTCATCAAGAAAAGATTTTCGGGATTTCTCTAATTTCTCCGGTTCAACACCACCAAGATTTGTTAAATAATTATGATGAACCACAACCTTTTGTATTTTATGTTTTTTCAACTCACTTAAAAAAATATCACGTTGCTGTTTACTTACTGGTTTTGTATTCCATTGTATTTGATTTGCCGAAAATATCTGCATTGCTTCACAATCAAATCTCTCTGCTCTTCCTGGAGATTTTTCTACGCCTCCTGCGATAGAAATATGACAACCGATTAATCCCATTTACTATTCCTTTTCTCCTTTTTCATTCTGAAAAAACTTACACTCTTTGGTTAAAAAACAGTCATCACATTTTGGATTTCGTGCTATGCATAATTTTCTGCCATGTGCAATAACCAAATGTCCAAATACTGTCCAATTCTCTCTCTGAATTACTTTTTCCAAATCTGTTTCAATTTTTTCCGGAGTGCTGTTATTTGTTAAACCCAATCTTCGTGAAATTCGTCCAACATGAGTATCAACAACAATTCCTGGAACTCCAAAAGCATCGCCAAGCACTACGTTTGCAGTTTTTCTCCCAACTCCCTGAAGTTTCAATAACTGATTAATATCCTTTGGAACAATACCATCATAATTTTCAACAAGAGATGTCATACAGTTTTTTATGGATTTTGCTTTATTATTATAAAAGCCGGTTGATTTAATTATTTTTTTTATTTCATCAATGTCGGAATCTGCAATGTCTTTTGCAGTTGGAAAGGTTTTAAACAATATCGGTGCAACTTTATTTACTTGTTTATCTGTACATTGAGCAGATAAAATTGTGGAAATTAATAATTGAACCGGATTCTTAAATTCCAATGAACATTTTGCCTCAGGATAGTTTTCAAACAATTTTTTTAGAATTTTATGTGCTTTTTCTCTTAATTTTTTCACGGTCAAAACTTAATAAAATTATTCATATATGAGAATAGATTCTTTGATTTATAAAATTTAAAATGAATCCGTGAATTTATCCCGTATTTAATAGTATATTTATAAACAGTAATATATAAATGAAAGTGCAAAAAATGAGAATTTCTGAAAAAAGAATGTTAAAATTAACGAACGAATTAAAAAAAGTTCATATTAAATATAAAACAAATATACAATTAAGTTCATTGACAACAATTCATGTTGGAGGTCTGGCTTCAATTATTCTGGAACCGGAAAATTCATCACAATTATACGAAGCAGTATATATTGCTGAAAAATTTGGTTTTCAATTTAAAGTAATCGGAAATGGAAGTAACCTGATTATTTCCGATACCAATATAGATTTTTTACCAATAATCAACAAAAAAGGTCAATGGGAAGTTATCGATACATCACCGAGATCACGTAATATAAAAAGCAAATTTTCACAGAATGATTCAAATAGTGATAAAATATTTGAAAATGGAAAGGACGTTATTGTTCAGGCAGACTCAGGAATCAGACTTACTCAGTTCGCCACAGAATTATATCAAAAGAAAATTTTCGGACTTGAACATTTTGCAGGGATTCATTCAACAATAGGTGGAGCAGTATATAAAAATATTCATGGTATGAACAAATTATTTTCAGATATTATAGAATCTGTTACAATTCTGGATAATTCAAAAATAAGGATTATTTCAAGGGAAAAACTCAATTTTGATTATGATTACAGTTTTCTTCAGGACACCAATCAAATTTTACTCTCGGCTAATTTAAGATTAAAACAAGGCGATATTACTGAACTTAAAAAATTACGTGCAAAATGGATCCAACAAAAAACTCCTCAACCACAAAAATCCGCAGGTTGTATTTTTCAAAACCTAACTAAGGAACAACAGGATAATTTGAATTTACCAACACAATCGATTGGTTATTTCATTGATCAAAAATTAAATCTAAAAGGGAAAATAATTGGAGGTGCCAAAATATCCGAGAATCATGCTGAATTTATTGAAAATATTGGTGATGCAACATCCAATGATATTCATTCTTTAATAAAATTTATACAAAATGAATCTGAGCAAAAATATAAAATAAAATTAGCTTTGAAAGTAGAACTGGCAGGAAAATTCAAATAAAAAAACAGGAAAAATATCATGTTTAGATTTTTCAAAAAAACGAAAATCAAAATTTGGGAAATTGGTGATATAGTAAAAGAGATAAGATTATTCGATCACCAAAGTAATGAATTTTTATTTAATGAAAATTCAAGCAGAAAACTTCTCCTATCATTTTTTCCTCTTGCCTGGACAAAAAGTAGTCAGCAACAGATCGAAAATTTGGATCGACATATATCCAGATTTCAGCGATTTAACACTACTCCTGTCGGAATATGTACTGATACCATGGCCAGTATAAAAGCCTGGGTGCGGACTATTACAATACGAAATATCAGGTTATTATCAGATTTTTGGCCTCATGGATATTATACTAATAAATTTGGAGTTATTGATCCTCAAAAAGGATATCCTCAAAGATCAATTATAATTATTGATGAAGATAAAAAGATAATCTTCAAAAAAATATATGATATTTCATCAAACCCTGATTTAGAAGAGATATTCGACTTATTGTCAAAAAAAAACTAGAAAACATTTGAAAGTACTGCTTGTCCGGAGTAATGAAATGAAAACATTAAACAATTGACCCTTTTCGAATTGGGTCTAACTACAGGGATCGTAGGGCTCAACAATAATACTTTTTTCATATTTTAAATTAACTTGTCCTGATGACATCGCTTTTTTTTTCCAAACATATTTTCGTCTTGTATAAATCACAGGAACTACAGATGAGTGCTTCGCTTTACTAAAAAATGCTGCAAATCCAGCTGCTCTTTCCAATATATCTTTGGGAATTGATTCTTTTTTTTCAGGATTTCTTACTATAATATGCGAGCCTGTTATTTTATGTGCATGTAACCAAAAATCATTTGGTTTACCAACTTTAAATGTCAAGACATCATTATCCTTTGCACTTTTCCCAATTAAAATTTCCCAGTTTTTATAGTAATATTTTTTATATGGAATTCTGGTACTACTGTCTTCTTTTTCATTTTGTTTAATCATTTCAGCAGGTAAATTTTTTTCGAATTTTTTCAATTCTTTTATATCTGTTGAATTTTTAATTTCTGTTAAAATTTTCTGCATTTTTTTTTGTAATAATACATTTATAGAAATTGAGGATAATAAATCATTTTTAGATTTTGATAAATTCTTTGCTTTTCTATAATATTTTTCTGCATTTTGAGCAGGTGATAATCTTTTATCAAGTAATATAGTTAATTTTAGATCTGGATTGGTTAATCGAGGCAATGTAATTTCATCCTGATTTGTTGAAATCCTATAAATATTTGCCAAAATTGTATCACCATATTCCCGATAATCATTTAATTCAGGTAAATTAATAAGATTTTGTCTTTGGGCAAATATTCGTTTCTCTATGATATGAATAAATTTACTAAATCGTTGTTCCAAACGTTTCTTAATCTGAGAGAAATAAAATCCTTTATAAAATTGACTAATAAAACTTTTTAAGAAATCAATATAATTAGTATGAATAGTTTTATCCAAATTAACAGATTGGTAAGAAATAAGAGAAATCATTGGCGGTATTGAATTGTAAATGTAAAAATTTGATGAATTTAGTTCTGTTAAAATATCGTTAATTACTCCAATTATATTATCCTTTTGATAATTTGTTAAGTTAACAACAAGTTCTTTTCCATCAATTCCTGAACGATAACATATTTCTTCCCGTAATTGTTTTGAATATAATTTCATTGGAAGCAATTTTAAAAATTGGAATATATTCTTATCATGATAAGTCTCAAAACAAATATTTTTATTAAAATTTAATTCATAATATGAAAATTCTATAAAATCATTTAATATTGGAATATCTGATTTTTTATTTTTTTTATAACAATCAAATATCTGAAAATCATGATCAAGAAATAATGCATTCCCATTACTTCCAAACAATTGGAATAATAAATAACCACAATTTTTAGAAAATACGAATAATATTTGTCTGTCAGATTTATGAATTAATACTTTTTCTATTATATTTCCGTCTAAACCTTTTAAAATTTTAACAACTTTTTGAGTTTTAGGTGTATGTTCTTCAGGGATTAAAAAAGGCAATGGATTTTTTATAGAAAAATGAATACTTGAGTATTCAGGATGATTAATTATTGGAAGATATAATTCATTCTTTTGATATGTAAATGGAGTATGGAAAGAAAAACCAACTAAGCATTGATTATAAAATTTTGTTAATTCTAAAATATTATACCAACTATTAAACATAGCAAAAAATAATCAATACAATTTTACTATCCAAACAGAAGAATATTACTTTAATTGGTTAATTTAAAAAACCATAAAGCATTTCCAGGGCGAAAAATAGCCTCCTCCGTCTGGTGCATACAAATATTTCTTTATACTCACATATATTTAACAGGAAACTATTTACTCCACCTGCAGCAATAACTGAATAATCAGGGTAAATTTTAACTCTTGAAGAAACAGTGCCGTTACTTTTGTAAGTCCAGTTAACAACTTCATCAGATAAAAGATTAATAGTGTCAGTAGCCTCAACCCATTTTCAGCGAAGCCAAATGGGTTTCAGGTGGATGGGAAGTAAATACAGTAAATAACCAAAAGTAATCTACCAAGAATAAATATGTTCATAAAAAATCATTTATCAATAAGTGCGAACATTAAATACAGATAAAATTCGATTAAAAATATATTCAGTTACTGGTAATAATAATTTGTAGGAGCAATTTGCAAATCAATATTATAAATCGAATAAAAATATTGCACATGATTTATTGAATTTTATTAGAGAAGAAGAGCATTGGCAAATGAGATGAAAATTTTGAAACAATAAATTAAAGAGTTCTAAACAAAAAAAGGAACCGCCGTGACAGTTCCTTTTGTGCTTGATTGAATGTATGAAGGA
>JAOZSG010000170.1 GCA_029939785.1 Fidelibacterota bacterium
ATAAACAAAATAGAGTTGCACAACATGTAATAATTATAGAAATAATATGTTTTTGATATTTTTTCATAAATTTATTTGTAAGTAGAAACAATTTCCCATTTAAAATCCCATTTCCATTTGTCAAAATAAAGATTACCCTGTTCCCATTCAACTTCACCTCTTTGAGAATCTACGGTTTCAGAACGAACAAACTTCTTAGGAGGATGAAAATTGTAAGAATACCCATCATTAAAGATTAATCGATAGCTATCAATTCCATTAAGATAAAAATATTTTCGCTCATCATCTTTAAAATCCTGCATACCATAAGTTACATCAACAGGAACCCAGCCGTATGGCTCAAAATATGCCTCGCACCAATCATGCATTGAATCTTCAGGAGGCTTATATTCCCATCCGGATTCCCATTTGGTAGGAATGCCATTCATACGGCACAAAGTCATGAACAAAAAAGTTTTTATTCCACAATCACCATGTTTCTCATTAAATGGATATAAACTGAGATTTCTGATAGTTGAATATTCACGGGCAGAAGCCCAGGGTATATTATTGTCGATCCATTTGAATATTTTTTGTGCAATACGATATGGATTTGTCTCATCTTTTACGATAAACTTAGATAATTCTTTTAACTCAGTATTAAAAACAATATGAGGTGGTCTCTCCTTTAAATATCGTTGAATATCTATATTTGTTTTGTCCACCGGCACTACTTTATTAGGATCAATCTTCACATACATTGCTTTTGAAGTATATTCATATTCAATAAAAAAAGTTGTTTCTTCACCTTTAACTGCCTTTTTTTCAAAAAATACAGTGCGTTGCATTTTTTTATGTTTTGAAGGAATCATGTGTTTTTTTGGATCAGAATTTATACGCCTTATATTATATTGTCTATTTGGAATTTCTTTGGGATAGGGAATCCAGCAACGAAGTATTTCACCTGCCGGAACAGCAGTTGAATCTACTGTAATGGTATGGCGAATTTTAAAAACAACAGGAAGGATATATTTACTTTTTTTAGATCTGGCTGTTTTTACTACTTTTTCAATATGTAGATTTAAAGGAAAACCAACAGTTAATTTTCTCCCTTCATATTTCTTCTCTTCTGCTAAATCTCTGATTTTTTTATACTCCGGATGTATTCGAAATAAATTTTGAGCAGCATATTTAAAATATTTTCGCTGATTATTTATCATTTTTGATTCTAAAAATCGCTTTTGTGCCAGAGTGTCGATTTCACCTAATGTAATATCTGGAACATATTTCGATATATATTCCTGAATTTCCACATCAGTCTTATTAAAATCTCTTTCGATTCTATCCAGTCGCTCAATCTCAAAATTGAGAGAATCTAATTTTTTAGGCATAATTGAGTCTCCCTGAGTGATTATTTCCTGTCGAATCATATCTTTATATAGCTCATAATGACCGTTTCTTAACAACTGTTCATAGTTACTTTCTTCTTTACATTGAAAAAGAAATGTTGAAAAAATACTGAATAAGAGAATTATATTAATGTTTTTCATGTTTTCCCTGAATTTAAATTAATTTCCTATTGAAAAGTTTAGAAGAAAAAACTATCTTTTCAACTACTTTTTTAATTAATATGAATATTTCTTAGAATACATGGCATAACTTTTGTCGAAATTGCCTAAAAATAAAGGAAGAAAATGGAAAGAATCAATCATCATCCCATCCTGAAAAATTTCAAAAAAAGAAAATCGGTTGCATTTTTTTTCAACAATGATGAGTTTGTCGGATATGAAGGTGAAGCTGTATCTTCTGCATTAATTGCTAATGGAATAAAAGAATTTGCTATCCATCAAAAAAATGATATTCCTAAGGGAATTTTTTGTGCTAATGGTCAATGTTCTCATTGTACGGTAATTATAGATGGTTTTCCGCAAAAATCCTGTGTTACTTCACTGGAAGAAGGTATGCATATTCAAACTTTACATCATCTTCCTGAACTTCCTGAAGACGATCATCCCTTAGAGCATTATGAGAAAAATGAGCTTAATTGTGAAATATTGATTATTGGCGGTGGACCATCCGGGTTAACAGCAGCAATTGAATTGGCAAAGCTCAATTTTTCAATCATTCTTGTAGATGACAAAGAAGAACTAGGCGGAAAATTATTATTACAAACGCATAAGTTCTTTGGCTCAATAAAAGATTGTTATGCAGGAACCCGTGGAATAGATATTGGACATACATTAGAAGAAGAAGTAAAATCTTTTACCAACATCCGAATATTGACAAGTTCATCGGTTGTTGGTGTTTATAAAGATCAAAAAGTTGGTGTATTTATTAAAAACAAAAAATATGCACTTATAAAATTTGATGGAATTGTAGTATCAGCGGGGGCAAGAGAGAAATCCTTGATTTTTCCTGGGAATGGACTTTTGGGAGTGTATGGTGCCGGAGCCTTTCAAACATTGGTAAATCGTGATCTTGTAAAATCATCTGATAGAATATTTATAGTTGGAAGTGGAAATGTAGGCTTGATTGCAGCCTACCATGCTTTGCAGGCAGGGATTACTCCTGTAGGAATTTGTGATATACTTGACAGAGCATCTGGTTATCAGGTTCATGCAGATAAAATAAAACGAATGGGAGTACCTATTCACTTGAACCACACAGTACTGTCGGCTGATGGTAATGGAAAAGTAGAGAGAGTTACTATAGCAGAAGTTGACGATAATTATCAGCCAATTCTTGAAACTGCCAAAACATTTGAGGTTGACACATTATTAATCGCTGTGGGTTTATCACCTGTTGATGAATTTTATGATACAGCTAATAACTATGGATTTAAAGTAATAAAAGCTGGTGATGCAATGGAAATCGCAGAAGCTTCTTCTGCTATGTTTGGTGGAAGAATTGCAGGACTGCAAATGGCTAATTTATTAGGTAAAGATATAAAAATTGATCCTGAATATTATGAAAAAGCAGAGGTTTTAAAAAGCAGACCTGGAAAAGTCTGGGATCTGGACGAAGTCAAATTAAATCAAAAGTTTCAGCCAATAATTCGCTGTTATGAAGAAATACCATGTAATCCATGTACATCTGTTTGTCCTGTTAATGCAATTGAATTAAAATCAGTTCATAAAAATATTATGGATATTCCTGAATATTCAAATAATTGTACAGGCTGTGGTTTATGTGTTGCAATATGTCCCGGATTAGCAATAACACTTGCTAAACAAATTGATGATAAATTTGCCGAAGTAGTAATTCCTTTTGAATATAATCCTGATTTTGAAAAAGGAGACAAAATACCGTTAACTGATAGAGATGGTATTTTTCTTGAAGATGGAGAAGTAGTAAAAGTTAAAATGCTGAAAAAATATAAAACTCATTTAATTACTGTTAAAACAACCTTAAAAAATGGAGCAAAAGCAGCAGGGATTATTATACAAAAAGAATCTGATTCAAAGGCATTACCAAAACCGGATTATGATTATGTTCCTGAGGATGGAATTGTTTGCCGGTGTGAAATGATTACAGTTAAGGAAATACTGGATTATATTAAAGAGCATAATGTAAGGGATATAAATCAATTGAAACAAATTCGGGTTGGTATGGGTGCCTGCGGTGGAAAAACCTGTTATGATTTATTACCACGTATATTTAAAATGGCTGGAGTGGAATGGAAAGATGTCACAAAAGGATCAATAAGACCTCTAAGTGTAGAAGTGCCAATGTTTGCAATTATTAATGAAAGTGAGGAAGATATAAGATGAAAACTTACGATGTGGTAATTGTTGGTGCAGGAAGTATTGGTGTTCCATTAGCATTTTATCTTGGTGAAAAAGGTATTAAAACAGCAGTCATAGAAAAAGAACCTTCTATTGGAAGAGGACAAAACAGAGCAGCTATTGGAGGAATCCGGGCAACTCATTCAGATTCATCTAAAATACACATATGTCAAAGATCAATAGATATTGTAAGACGTATGGAAGATGAATTTGGCTATGATGTTGACTGGTTACAGGGAGGATACTTATTTCCGGTTTATGATGAACAAAAAGAAAAAACACTAAGAAATTTACTGGAAATTCAACAGCATTTTCATCTAAATATTGATTGGATTTCTCCTGATAAAATTGCTGAACTTGCTCCGGGAATTACAATGAAAAAACTTAGGGGTGGTACCTATTCTCCTGAAGATGGTTCTGCAAGCCCGTTGAAGTTAATTGACGCTTTTTATGTTCTTGCCAAAAAAGAAGGTGTAGATTTTTATTTCAATGAGGAGGTTGTTGATTTTGAAAAAGAAGGTAGCAGAATATCTAAAGTAATAACAAAAAAAAATGTTTTCCATTCAGATCTGATTGTAAATTCTACAGGTGGTGATGCAATGGAGTTTAGTGCATTATTAGGTATTGACGTACCTGTTTATCCTGATTCACATGAAGGTGGTATAACAGAACCTGTTCAAAGGTTTTTTGAACCAATGATTGTTGATCTTCGTCCTGCAAAAGGATCTACAAATTATTATTTTTATCAAAATTGTGAAGGTCAGGTTATCTTTTGCATTACTCCTAATCCAAGAATCCCCGGAAAAAACTGTGATAATACATCTGAATTTTTACCAATGGTAATAAAAAGAATGGTTGATCTTTATCCACGGTTGAGAAATTTAAGAATAAGGCGAACATGGAGCGGACTATATCCAATGACTCCGGATGGATTTCCTATTGTATGTTTCCCAAAAGAATATGATAATTTACTCTTAACAATTGGAATGTGTGGGCAGGGTTTTATGCTGGGTCCCGGATTAGGAGAAATTCTATCTGAAATCATCGTAGATAAAACAAACAAATATGATACTATACTTGAAGAATTATCTCTTTATAGAAATTTTACCGGCGAAGAAAAATTAAAGTAATAATGATAGACTTATAAAAAAACAGGGATTTCAAATGACAATAAAATTATCAAATAAAGCAAGAGCAATAAAATCATCTCCGACTTTAGTTGTTTTTTCAAAAGCCAAAAAAATGATAGCAGAGGGTATTGACGTAATTAATTTTGGTGTTGGTGAACCGGATTTTAATACACCTGAATATATTAAAAAAGCTGCTATTAAAGCAATTAATGAGAATTTTACAAAATATACTGTTTCACCTGGAATTCCGGAACTTCGACAGGCAATTGTGAAAAAGTTCAAAGATGATAATAACCTTGATTATTCTATTAACAATATTATGGTAAACCCAGGAGCAAAATCTACAATAGCAACAGTCTTAATGGCTATTTGTGATCCTAAAGATGAAGTTATTATCCCTACTCCTTATTGGGTCAGTTATCCTGCACAAGTTGACTTAGCAGATGGAACACCTGTTATACTTGAAACAGATGAAACTGAAAACTTCAAAGTTACCCCTGAGAAACTTGAAGAAAAAATTCTGGAACTTTCAAATCCCAAAGTTCTGATTTTAACTACTCCGTCTAATCCTTCAGGAATGGTATATACCAAATCTGAATTAAAAGGAATTGCCGATGTATGTGTGAAATATAATATTTTGGTAATATCTGATGAAATTTATGAGAAACTTGTTTATGGTGATACAAAACACTATTCAATTGCACAAGTATCAGAAGATATAAAGAATCTTACAATTATCGTTAATGGAGTCTCGAAAGCTTATGCAATGACAGGCTGGAGATTAGGATATGCTGCTGCCTCTGAGGATATTATTCAAAAATCTGTGAAGATTCAAAGCCATACAGCATCTTGTGTAAACTCCATAGCTCAAAAAGCTGCAATAGCAGCACTTACTATCAATGATGGTAGTATAGATAATATGGTTAAAGAATTTGAAAACAGGTGTAAATTCCTGGTTGATGAATTAAATAAAATTAATAATGTAACATGTGTAAAACCAGATGGTGCTTTTTATGCATTACCAAATATATCATGGTACATAGAAAACAATAAAAAAGGTATTACTAATTCTGTTGAACTATGTACTTTTTTACTTGAAAAATATCATATTGCAGTTGTCCCCGGCTCTGCTTTTGGTGTCGAAAATTATTTAAGATTTTCTTATGCAAACAGTATGGAAAATTTGCAAAAAGGTTTAAAAAGATTTGTTAAAGGCTTAGATGAATTAATGATGTCGTAAAAAGTATGGCACTTCCAATTTTTCGACCTCTCTGTCATGCTGAACCTGCTTATAAGTCCGGCTTTTGACGGATCGAAGTATGCATCGGAGCACAGAACTATATAGAAAAAGACTTTTTACGAATCTATCAAAATTGATAAAATAAAAAAAATAACAATTGAAAACCATTAGCGTCCATTAGTCCGTTAAAAGCCGGATTTTCAATGTTCATTAACGGTTAAAAGAAAACAGGAAATAACATGATTAATTACAAATACGATGTGTTTTTTTATGAAGCATTTGAAGAAGAACAGGAACAGTTGATTAAATATATGCCTGAAAATATTAATGCAGGTTATAGTTGGAAAACTATTCAGGAATTAAATGAGGAAATGCCATCGGCAAAAATAATTAGTACAAGAACTCAATCTATATTTCCTTTAACCTGGGCAAAAAATCTTGAAGCTATATTATCTCGAAGTACAGGATATGATCATTTGATCCGATATAAAGAAGCAACATCATCTGATATAAAAACCGGTTATTTGCCACTCTATTGTAACCGATCGGTTGCTGAGCAGGGATTGACATTATGGATGGCATTGATGAGAAAATTACCGGTTCAAATGAAATCTTTTAAGACTTTTCATCGTGATGGTTTAACAGGATTAGAGACAGAACATAAAAATCTGTTAGTTGTAGGTGTAGGGAATATTGGATCTGAGATTGTGAAAATTGGTCAGGGACTCGGAATGAATGTTAAAGGTGTTGATCTTGTTGAAAAATTTGATTTTGTCGATTATACATCTATTGAGTCCGGTATTGCTAATGCTGATATTATTGTATGTTCAATGAATCTAACAAAAGATAATAATAATTATTTTAATTATGATTTACTAAGAAAAGCAAAAAAGGGAGTTGTTTTTGTGAATATTGCCCGTGGTGAATTGTCTCATTGTACTGGATTATTAAAATTAATGAAAGAAGAGCATATTGGTGGAATTGGAATAGATGTATATAATGAGGAAAATAATCTTGCAAGTTTTTTGCGATCCGGACAAAAAGTAGATTCCTCCGAAGTTGAT
>JAOZSG010000171.1 GCA_029939785.1 Fidelibacterota bacterium
TCATATAAATAGTTAATTGTATAAACTATCATAAACTTATGTCAAACTCACGTTCAATACCAGGTGTAATACTCTGTTTGTAGTCTTTCAAATATTTCCTTAGTAAATGGCGGAAATTTTTAAATTTTTTCACACTCTTTTAGAATAATCTTTGGAAGGTTTTTGCTGTTTTTTATTATAATATAATAACGTATGTTTGTTTTTACACAATGCTAACTAAGCAGATAATAGTGTTGACTGTCCAATAATATCACTAATCTATAGTAAATTTTACTTAGTAAGTATTGATAAAAAACTTTCGTTGAAATCCTTGATTTGATTATACTTATTATATATATTCAACCTAGTTTTAATCATTAAAATAAAAAGAAGGAGAAAAGAATGAAAAAATTGGTAAAGTTATTGATTTTGAGTTTGTTAATAGTGTGTAGTTTAGCTGCTCAGGATTTTTTTCTTGCTGGTCATGATGTATTTGATCCAACAGACTCGACACATGTTAGATACGAAGCATCCGGTTCGAGAGGTTTGACAGCAGGAGCAGATTTGGATGGCGATGGATTATTTGAAATTTATGCTGCCCATTATGGACATGGCGGTGGAGTGATTGGTTTTGAAGTAACTGAAGAAGGATTATTAGAACAAATATGGAATTCTGATACTTCTGTTACCGGTGCTGCTTATTCTTCAGGCACAAGAATAGTTCAAACCGGTGATCTTGATGGTGATGGCATTGGAGAAGTAATTTTCTTCAGAGGCAGATATTATAATGACGAAAAAGCCGGATTATATATTTATGAATCTGACGGTACAGATAATGGTTTTAAAGAACCTGAATTTTTCAGTATCGTTGATTTAGGAGCCCGTTTTAATTTTAATGGTAATGCTTATATAAATCAATTAAGAGTAGAATATTTTACCATTGATGATGTTGATAATGATGGTGTAGAAGAACTCATTTTTGCATCAAATGGTAATAGTTGGGTACATGATAAAACTGACACAACTGCAACAGATACAACTGCCTATGGTCATTCAGAAGATTTCTTTGGTATACTATCTGCAACCGGTGATCTACAGGGATTAGGTGGTGACCTTACTGCTGAATTTGCAACTTCTGCCAGAGATCTTGATATGGGAACAGTAAGTAAAGATCACCCATTATTTGGGAGAGATAACAGATTAGGTGGCGGATCTGCGGTATGTGTAACAGTTTCTGATATTGACGGAAATGGTCAAAAGGAAATATTTTGTCATGCATGGAATAATTTTAACAATTTTTTTATAGAAGTAAACGGACCTGATGATTATGGTTTTGGTGATACAACAAATATTAGTGGTCTAACTGGTGGAGATCATGTATGTATAATGAATCCTATAGCAGCAGATATTAATAATGATGGTAAAGATGAAATATATGCTTCAAATTATTACACCGGCAATGTTTGGCAATTTGTAGACACTGATGGTAGTCCTACTAATATGTTGGAATCTGAATGTAGTATAATTTCTGATACTACCGGAGCAACTAATATTGGTGCAACTTTTGGAGCAGCCGCTGGTGATTTTGATGGTAATGGAGTAGATGAAGTTTACTTTGGCGGAACTGTTGGAGAAAAGGGTGACATTATTCGGTATGATGGACAAAGCTGGTTTGGTTGGAATACAGATACTACTGCAGGTGGATTTGTCGCAAAAATGGATGTTGCAGATTTGGATGCTGATGGGAATTTAGAAATAGTAACTGCTCATCAAAGTGTTCCTGAAGAAGACAATGCACATAATTGGCTAATTCGTGTCTCAGAATTTGGTGATTCAACTCTTGCAAGATCTACATCAATTAAAGAATACAATGTAATCACACCCGAAGACTATAAATTAGAACAAGCCTATCCTAATCCTTTTAATCCAACAACAAATATTGAATATACATTGCCATTGAAAAAAGAAATTTCGTTAATTGTATATGATATTTTAGGACATAAGGTAGCAGAACTTGTAAATAATAAGCTTCAAAATGCCGGCTCATATAAAGTTTTATGGGATGGTAAAGATCTGAATGGAAAATATGTTTCATCAGGTATTTATTTATACTCACTGAAATTTGGAAATTACTCAAAAACTAAACGAGTAACTTTTATTAAATAATTTCGATCTACGGAAAAGGGTAATATCAATTTTTTGCATATTACCCTTTGTTTTTATTCAAACCATTAAAAATAAAGATTAAAAATATGAAGATAAGAAAAATAATTGTTATTTATTTATTATACTTCTTGCTTGGGATAAATCTATTTGGAGGAACCACAGGAAAGATATCCGGTACTATTCTTCAGAAAACAGATGGATTTCCTCTGGTTGGTGTAAATGTTGTTCTGGTTGGTGCGATGCAAGGGGCTGCAACAGATGGAGATGGATTTTATAATATAATTAATATTGCTCCCGGAACATATGAGTTAAAAATATCTATGATAGGATATAAAACTATTACAATGACGGATATTCATGTAAGTTCTGATCATACTACCAAGATAAATGTTAGTATGGAAACAGCTACAATTCAAGGAGAAGAAGTAGTTGTTGTCGCAAAGAAACCTCTGGTAAAGGCAGATTTGACTTCTTCAAAAAAGACGGTTAGTTCAGAAGAGATTGAAAATTTCCCCGCAGAAAATCCCAAAGATATATTATCCACACAGGCAGGCGTAACAACAGGATCAGATGGACAGATTCACGTCAGAGGTGGAAGATCAACGGAAGTAACTTATTTAATGGATGGAATTCCTGTTTCTGCTGATATGGGATTATCTTTATCCAATGATGTAATTTCCGAATTAACATTGATTTCCGGGACATTTAATTCTGAATATGGTAAAGCCATGAGTGGAATCGTTTCAATTGCAACAAAAGAAGGAAGTAAAAGTTTTAAAGGTAAAATATCTTCACAGTTTGGAGATATGTATTCTTCAAACACAGATATTTTCACAAATATCAATGAATATAATCCCATGACTTTTGAGAGATATGATATTAATCTGAGTGGTCCTATTCCAATATTACCGTCCGGTTCCTTTTTTGTAACAGGAACATTTAAAAGTTCAGATGGATGGTTGTATGGAAAAAGAGAGCACACAACTTATGACACTTATAATTTTATTGGTGATGACTGGCAGATAGATATGGATGGAGATGGAGAAGATGTTGCTCTGAACACTAATAACTCTCAAAAATTTATGGCCAATTTGAGTTTTAAACCATTGGAAAATATAAAACTAAAATATCAGTTTTATGGAAGTATGGGAGAATGGCAAAATTATGTTCATCGTTGGAAATATAATCCTGACGGTAGATATACAAATGAAAACAAAGATTTTCTCCATGCATTACATTTAACACAAACTTTATCAAATAAAACATATTTTACAGTAAAAGGTTCATATAAAAAACATTATGCAGAAACCTACGTTCATAAAATTGAGATGCCTTATAAATGGAATGAAGATATTAATGGAAATGGTATTCTCGACACTTTAGGTTTTGGTGGTTTTGATGAAGATTTGAATAATAATGGTCAACTTGATAATCTTTCTATTGATTGGGATTTTATCAAAAAATATGGAGCATTTATTCCAAACGAAGATAAAGATGGTAATCCTCTTTATGTTCCTAATCAGGGACGATCTGATGTTCCTGCATACCATTTTGTCTATGGTGGTCAGAATACAGGATATTATGTGAGTGATTATGATACATGGACTGCAAAATTTGACATGACATCACAAGTATCAAAAATTCATCTGATAAAAACCGGATTAGAATTCAATAAATATATAAGACGCACAATAGGCTCCACAATTGAAATGAGTGATCGTACATTATGGCAACCTTTTATTCAGAGCGATCTGACTGCCGGACATGATGATTATACAAAAGAGCCTTGGGATTTTGCAGCATATTTGCAAGATAAGATTGAAATTGATGATATCATTATTCAGGCTGGATTAAGATATGATTATTTTGACGCCAATGATGTTGATTTTTCAGATGCATCCAGCCCGGCGGGTTCTGATACTGTAAAAGTAAAAGCCAAATCTCAATTTAGTCCAAGATTAGGTGTAAGTTTTCCAATTACGGATAGAGGTTTTATTCATTTTTCTTATGGACATTTTTTTCAGATGCCAACTTTTACCAATTTATTCAGAAATCCTAATTTGAAAAAAGGTGCAGGACTCACAAGGTTTGGAAATCCTGATCTGGAAGCTCAAAAAACAGTAATGTATGAATTAGGATTACAGCAGCAGTTAAGTGCAATAAACTCTATAGATATAACAATTTTTTATAGAGATATTATAAACTGGCTTTCAGCAGAATATAATTTTATTGACCAGTGGTTCAGATATACGCGATATACTACAAAAGATTATGGAAATATTCGTGGAATTACATTTTCATATACACAAAGAAGCGGCCGTGCTTTTACAATGAATCTTGACTATACTTATCAGTTAGCAGAAGGAAATTCATCATCACCTGATGCACAATTTTATGACAACCAAAGCATACCACCTGTTGAATCAGAAAAATATGTGATTCCTTTGGATTGGGATATCAGGCATTCTATTAATGCAATAATATCAATTACACCTACACCGGATATGGGTATTAGTCTGATAAATAATTTTGTATCCGGCAGACCTTATACCCCAAATGAACAGGGGCAAAGAAATGCTCAGGAAAATTCCGGTCGAAAACCTTATCATTTTACAACAGATTTAAACTTTTATAAATATTTCAGAATTGGTAACAGCAGAATTAAATGTGTAGTAAAAGTTTACAATTTGTTTGACAGGAAAAATGAAAATTATGTGAATAATGATACAGGACGTGCCGGATCTTC
This sequence comes from Fidelibacterota bacterium, assembly GCA_029939785.1. Taxonomy (GTDB): domain Bacteria; phylum Fidelibacterota; class UBA2242; order UBA2242; family JAFGTP01; genus JAOZSG01. Next base: position 4,892 of record JAOZSG010000171.1, read on the forward strand.
GCTTGTACCGACATATGCCGGTCAATCTATAACAGAGCATGAAAACAATCCTGCTGTACATTCTTTGAACGAATATTTATATAGCCCAACATATTATTCAAATCCAAGACAGATTTTGATTGGTTTAAGTTATAACTTTTCTTTCAAATAGATTTAACAGGATATAAATAAGGATATAAATACAAATGAAAAATAAGATATTTATGGTGATTGTGCTTCTGTTAATAACATCTTTTGCTTTTGGACAAAAGCAATTTCAGGAAGAGTCACCAAAGAAATGGACACAGAATAAGATTAATAATTATTATAAAACGATGGATTTAAACAGATTAGCAAATATTGAAAGACCAACAAGAAGATCAGAAGTGATGATGGGAAATTCAATAAGAACTTTAGTCTATGATTTTGGATCTGTTGGTGCACCTGGTAGAGAACCATCTATTGAATGGCCGAAATACTCAAAACATGGATATGGCTATGAATTTGGACCATTAGTCGGTATTGAAGTTCCAATAGATACTTCAGGTTATTTTCTTCCATATATTGATAAGGATGGAGAAAAAATTGTTGATGTTGACAATGCTCGCTATGATACGACATTGTTCATTATTTCAGATGGACTAATTGATGGTGGTGCACCTGGTGCGTCAGAAGAGTTATCTCCGGAAAACGAACCCTGGGGTTGGGAACCATTACCGGGTTATGCAAATGAAGAAGGAGGTAGTTTAGCCTTACTTACAAAACCTCAATCATGGCCTTCACATTGGGATAGTTGGCCGGGTACTTACAAAGCCAATGCATCTACATCAGATGAAGCAATTTTTTATGTAATGGATGATCGTTTTAACAGAGAATTTCCATTTTATCCTTTTCAGGGAAACAAGGATGTTGGTGGAATGGGACTTCGGGTTCAGGTAAGAGCATATCAGTGGGCAAATGTACTTGCTTCTGATGCTATTTTCTTTGTTTATGAAATTACAAATACAACTGAGAATGATTATGAGAAAGTAGTATTTGGAATGTTTGGTGATCCACATATCGGGGGAAGCAATGATTTTTCTGATGACTATGCTTATTTTGATACAGAAATCAACATGGTTTATGGATATGATGGTGATAATCGTGGTGAGTGGGGTGGAAAAACCGGTTATTTTGGATATTCATTTCTCGAAAGTCCGGGAAATCCCTATGATGGCATTGATAATGATGGCGATGGAATGATTGATGAATCAATGTTTAATGGTATTGATGATGATGGAGACTGGAATGTTGAGACTGATGATGTTGGTATGGATGGAATTGGTCCTGAAGACCCATCATATATTGCACCTGATGAAGGTGAAGGAGATGGAATTCCAACTGCCGGAGATAGGTTTGATCCAACAAAACCAGGAGAACCAAATTTTGATACTTCTGATTTGGATGAAGCAGATCAAATAGGTTTGACAAGTTTCAACGCATATCAGTATGGATCAGACGCGATAAAAAATGATAAATCCATTTGGAACAGACTACAACCTTCTACCTTGATTGGTGAAGAAAATGCGTTTACTGATATTGCACAAAATGCTGATAATGTGTTCTTATATGGATCTGGATATTTTCCATTAAAGGCAGGTGATACGAAGAGATTTTCAGTTGCATTATTGATGGGCGAAGATAGTTATGATCTATTTAATACTGCAAATGTAGTTCAAAGAATTTATGATAGTGGATATAGATTTGCCAAACCACCGGATAAACCTGAGTTATCAGCAGTTGCCGGTGATGGACAAGTAAAACTCTATTGGGATGATGTTGCTGAAAAATCCTGGGATCCGGTATATGGATTTGATTTTCAGGGTTATGCAATTTATCGATCAACTGATCCCGGTTTCAATGAAGTTCATACAATTACTGATAATAATGGTATTGCTACATTCTGGAAGCCAATTGTTAGATTTGATCTGGATGACGGAATAAAAGGCGAATCTTACGTTGGTGTTAATGGATTACATTATAATCTTGGATATGATACTGGTTTGCAACATGAATTTATTGATACTACTGTTACAAATGGTGTACAATATTATTATGCTATATGTTCTTATGATATTGGCGATACTACCGGAACAATAGAAGTGCCACCATCAGAATGTACAAAAACAATTAATAAAGATGCATATACCGGAGTAATACAATATGACATAAATACAGTTGGTGTTATTCCACAGGCTGCCTCACCAGGAATTTCTAATCCGGGAATTTCTGAAAGTGGTATAGTTCATACAGGACCTGCATCAGGAACTTT
>JAOZSG010000172.1 GCA_029939785.1 Fidelibacterota bacterium
AGGAATATCATTTTTTGTTTCAATCTTATTATCCTGTGAAAAATCGCTACAGCTGAGAAACATTGTTAATATTAATAAAATATATTTTTTCAAGACATTATTCCATATTTTAATATATCGTGTATATGAATTATTCCGATCGGAAGTCCGTTATTTTCCTCATCGAATACAAATAATGATGTAATTTCATACTTTTCCATTTTATGTAAAGCATCAATTGCAAGTGTTGTTTTCACAATCCATTTTGGATTTTTTGACATATAATTTGATGGTAAATGCTCCAAAAAGGGTTCATCTCTTTCCAGACAACGTCTTAAATCTCCATCAGTAATTACTCCAACAAGATTCTGCTTATTATCAGTTATACCAATGATCCCAAAACTTTTTTGTGTCATTTGCAAGATCACTTCTTTCATAATTTTTTCAGTATTGATCAATGGTATATATTCACCTGAATGCATCAGATCTTCGACAGTGGTCAATAATCTTTTCCCTAATGAACCACCGGGGTGAAACATTGCGAAATCTTCTTTTTCAAATCCTCTTTTATCCAGCAAAGATATAGCAAGTGCATCTCCCATAGCTGAAGCTGCAATTGTAGAAGCTGTTGGAACAATTCCCAAAGGACACGCTTCCTTTTTTACTCCTGTATTTATAGCGATATCACAAGCTTCTCCTAACGTAGATTCAATATTTCCCAAAAAACCTATAATAGGCGTATTCTTTCTTTTTAAACTAGGTAATAATTGTATTAATTCACCGGTTTCACCACTATTAGATATCAATAATAACAAATCATTTTCAGAAACACCTCCAAGATCACCATGTGCTGCTTCTCCCGGATGCATAAAAAAACTTGGCGTTCCTGTACTGGATAGAGTTGCTGAAATTTTTCTCCCTACAAGACCGGATTTCCCAATTCCTGTTACAATAATTTTTCCGGAAATATGCAAAATAGTCTCAATAGCCTGATGAAAATTTTTATCTATTTGTTCTCTCAAATCATAAATTACTTTTGATTCAATCTCCAGTACTTCCCTTGCTTTGTCTAAAAATGTTGTCATATTAATTCCTAAAGAGAAATTCCTGTAAATTTTTTAATTGCTTCTTTATACTTATTCTGAGATTTTAATATCTGATCAATAACTTCACGAACTGCTCCATTACCACCACTTTTTTTAGTAGTTAATAATGCCTCTGTTTTTACTTCATCTAATGCATTTGCTACGGCAATAGGCAATCCAACAATACGAAATATTGGAATATCAATAATATCATCGCCAATATATGCAATTTGATCATCTTCTAAATTATATTTATTTTTTATTTTATTATAGGCAATCATCTTAGTGATTTCACCTTGATATAAATCTTCGTCACACCCTAATTTTGTCATACGGTCAGATGTCGCTTCTGAAAATCTACCGGAAATAATTGCAACCGGAATATCTGCATTCTGAAGTAATTTTACTCCAAGTCCATCTAAAGCATTAAATTTTTTATATTCAGGATCTTTACCATTTATATAAAAACTGCCATCTGTAAAAACTCCATCGATATCAGAAATCAATAATTTAACCTTTTTCATTTGTGCTAATACTTTTTCCATTATTGTAAATTCCTGACTGTTTCTGATAAAATATTCAGTTGATTAATTAATTGTTCAATTTCAGATAATGGATATTGTGTTCCTTTATCACTTTTTGCAAAATCTACATTGTCATGAGTTTCCAGAAATATGCCATTGCAGCCTGCCGCAACTGCAGCTTTACACATATGTGGAATAAATTCCCTGTTTCCACCAGTAGTCATACCTCCTGGTATCTGTGCACTATGGGTGGCATCAAAAATTACAGGATATCCGTTTTTTTGCATGATTGGAATAGAACGTACATCCATTATTAATCCATTATAACCAAAAGAACTTCCTCTTTCTGTTAATAAAATGGAATTATTACCTGTCGATTCTATTTTTTTAACAGTATGCTTCATATCAGAAGGAGCAAGAAACTGACCTTTTTTAATATTAATCGGCAAGCCTGACTCTCCGGCAGCAATTAATAAATCAGTTTGTCTGCAAAGAAACGCAGGAATTTGTAATGCATCCATTACTTCAGCAGCTACTTTGACCTGATCTGAAACATGGATATCAGTAATCACAGGAAGTTCAAATTGTTCCTTTACTTCCTGAAATATTTTCAGACCTTCCTGCAATCCAGGACCACGAAAAGAATCTATAGACGTTCTGTTAGCTTTATCAAAAGAAGCTTTGAAAACTAAACTCTCAGAATTATTCTTAAATATATTTTTCAACTTTTCTGCCATAAACATAACATGATCCCGACTCTCAATAACACAAGGTCCAAGAATGAATCTCAATGGTTGGTTTTTACCAAATATTATATTTTTTATGTTGATATTCTTTATCATTTATTTTTGAGTTTTTTTATAGTTTAATGAAGCTTTTACAAAATGTGCAAAAAGTGGATGAGCTTTGCTGACTCTGGATTTTAATTCCGGATGAAACTGACAGGCAACAAACCATGGATGATCAGGTATCTCTATCATTTCTACCAGATCCAACTCTTCATTCTTTGCACCTATTATTAATCCATTAGCAAGAAGAATATCTAAATATTTATTATTAACTTCATAACGATGTCTGTGTCGTTCTGATATTATTTGTTCATTATATATTTTAGAAGCTTTTGTCTTTTTCTCAATGGTTGCAGAATAAGCACCGAGTCTCATTGTTCCGCCTTTTGTAGAAATTTCTTTTTGCTCCTCCATTAATGACACAACAGGATTAGTTGTTTCTTCGCTAAATTCATGACTATGAGCATCTTTTAATCCACAAACATTTCGGGCAAATTCTATTACCGCACATTGCAATCCAAGACAAATTCCAAAGAAAGGTATTTTGTTTTCTCTCGCCACAGTAATTGCTAAAATTTTACCTTCGACACCCCGATCACCAAAACCACCTGGAACCAATAATCCATCAACTTTTTGTAGGGCTGCCTGAGCCTTTTCGGGACTACTTAATTCTTCTGCACCAATCCATTTTATATTTACTTTTGCATCATTTTCAACTCCGGCATGAATAAAAGACTCGAGAATGGATTTATATGCGTCATGAAGTTGTGTGTATTTGCCACAAATTCCAATATTTACTTCATGTTTAGGATTCTTCACTTTTGCAACAAATGACTCAAGATCTTTCAAATTACCTTTTCGGATAGGAAGATTCAATTGCTTGGAAATTATTTCAACAATCATTTGCTTATTAAAATGCATAGGAATTTCATATATAGTATCAGCATCAAGTGCTTCGATTACAGCTTCCGGATATACATTACAAAAAAGTGAAATTTTTCTTCGTAATTCATCTACCAATGGATATTTTGTTCTGCATAATAAAATATCAGGTTGAATACCAATTTCTCTTAATCGCATGACACTATGTTGAGTTGGTTTTGTCTTCATCTCACCACTGGTTTCAATATAAGGAACCAGAGTTAAATGAATTGTAATGCTATTACCACGTCCTGTTTCAATGGAAAATTGACGTATTGCCTCAAGAAATGGCAGACTTTCAATATCGCCTACAGTTCCACCAATTTCACAAATAACAACATCATATTTTTGGGATTCATTAACTGCTGCAATTCGTCTTTTAATTTCACCGGTAATATGAGGAATAACCTGAACTGTAGCACCGAGATAATCACCACGACGTTCACGACTTATAACCTCATGATAAACCTGACCGGTAGTAGTATTATTAATTCTTGACATATTAACGTCGATAAATCTTTCATAATGCCCCAGATCAAGATCAGTTTCAGCACCATCATCAAGAACATATACTTCACCATGTTGATAAGGACTCATTGTGCCAGGATCAACATTTATGTAAGGATCAAATTTTTGAATAGTGACATTAAATCCCCTGGTTTTTAAAAGATAGCCTATTGAAGCCGCAGCTATTCCTTTGCCTAAACCTGAAATTACACCGCCTGTTACAAAAATATATTTAGTTTTTTCATTATTCATTAATAATCATTCCTCTTGCTTTTTTTAAATCTTCCGGTGTATCTATCCCAAATGAATCTTTATATGTTTTTTCTACATAAATTTTATGACCATTTTCAATTATTCGTAATTGTTCAAGTTTTTCCAACTTTTCAAGGGTTGTTGGTTTCATTTTAATAAATTCCATTAAAAATGAATACCTGAATACATATAATCCAATGTGTTTTAATGCGGGAGTTTTTATATTATTATTTTCAACATCTCGTATAAATGGAATATTTTGTCTGCTGAAGTAAATTGCTTCATTGTATTTATTTAAAATAACTTTTACATCATTTGGCGAATTAAGTTCATATTCATTCAATCCTACTTTGGCTGCGGTACTAATATTATAATTTTTATTTTGAACTAAAGTATTTATAGCACCACCAATGACATTAGATTCCAAAAATGGTTCATCACCCTGAATATTAACTACTATATCATAATTATATTGTTTTGCTACAAAAGCTACTCTGTCTGTTCCTGATGGAAGTTCTGAAGGAGTCATTTCCGAATTTCCACCAAAATCATTGACACATTGAACTATTCTTTCATCATCAGTAGCAACAATTAATTTATCAATTTCAGAACATTTTAGGGCATTTTCATAAACTCTTTGAATAAGAGGTTTACCACACAAATCTGCCAGAGGTTTACCAGGTAATCGTGATGACGCAAAACGTGCTGGTATAACACCAAGAACTTTCATATGGTATCACCATAGTTTTCCGATAATTTTTTTAAATAATTCTTTTTTTTTATAAAAGTATTTTTCATAATTATTTCTTTTTTTAATAATCTAATGATCCTTGAAAATTAATTCGGTTGAATTTACTGATTATGAAGGGGGAAATCAAGAGAGCTTATTGCAAAAAATTTGCCAACAAAATAAAATGCAAATAAATTGAATATTCAAATATCTGATAATACTCAACAAAAGACATAAATTCATAGATTCTGAACCGAGATTTAAAAATTAAACATAGAGTAAAAGCAATGTACGAACAAGAATTGAGGATTTAGGATTGAAGATTGAAGATTGTTAATTTTAGATTTGTTAGTTAATCGGGAGTCGGTTTGATTTATAAAACAATTTTTTGAGTGGTCAATAGCGGTCTAGTCAAGACTCGAGTTAAGTATGCGTAGCAGACTTTGGATTGAGAATTGAACCGAAGTGCCAATCAGTGATCGATGGACAAATTACGGTCACCGACCGTGTTACGTAGTACACATCTTGCCTGTTCAAGCAGCCTCAACCTATTTTAGCGAAGCAAAGTGAGCCAAATAGGTTTTAGGCGAATCCGGAGTTCAAATCCGTCAATCTCTGCTCTATTGTATAACTACTTCGTAGTTAGGTCTATTGTTTTCTTTTTCCCATGGATTTCATCCATGGCTATTCAAATTCAAGTCCTTCGGACTAAAACTCCAGAGTTCTGGTGGAAATAAAACAGTCCGGATGTGTTGTATGTAGTAAAAGTTTTACAATTAAGAAACTATCAGAAAAAATTAGAAATATAAAAGCATTTGCTAAAGAATATTCTCGATTATTTTCTCTCTTAGTATAATGATATTGCCGTTTCTTTGTAGGACAACTGTACAAAGTTGTACTACAAAGGAAAGCAAAATTAAACCACACACACTCGTACCCAAAGCCCTCTTTGGGCAGGGCAACCGCATGAACACCCGACTATAATTTGATAACTTTTTCTAGAAAATCAACCTTCATAGCACAGTTCATTCTTTTTCTTGGAATACTCATTTTTAAACTTTTATCTTGTTTCAGTATATTTAATGCGATATGCCTAATACTTGCAAAATTTTCAGCAGCAAAACCTGTTCTAACTCTTGAGTTATCTTCTTTAAATGTAACATCTAATGACCAATGTAATTTATTTTCAATGCTCCAATGTTTTCTAGAGGCTTCTGCAAAAAGTTTAACATTTGGAGTTATGGATGATATGTAATATTTTTTGTTAACTGATATTTTTCCATTAACAATTCTGGTTGCTTCAGTCATTGCAATTGATTGAATTCCAGCCCAATCATTTTTTTTCGAAATAGTATCAAGATCATCAGTGATATAATACTTTCGAATTTCAAACCTCCCATGTTTTACTTTTTTAGATTCTTCAATATAAAAATGTACTGAATCAGAATTCAAATGCGAATCAAAAAAAGTAATAATGTCTTTTTCTAAGGTTGGTTGATTTCCTTTGACTTGTAGAATATAATCACCTTCATTTTTTTTAATATCGGAAGCAATTTTTTTCTGTGTACCCATTGCATCTATAGTGACAATAGAATTTTCTATATTAAGAATTTTTAGTAATTCCGGTATTGCCGTAATTTCATTAGATTTTTCTTCTGTTTTCAATTGTCCTAACACACAACTATTCATATTAGACCAAGCACTTACCATGTGAATTGCCGCTTTATTATCTTTCTTATTATATGAACGTCTAAGTGTTTTACCATCAATAGCAATAAAATCACCTTTTTTATTTTCAATAATAGCATTTATCCAAAGCAAGAATGCTTCTTGAAATTCTTTCGGTTTTAGTAATTGAAAAAACCTTGATATTGTATCATGACTTGGAATTCCATTTTCTAAATTTAGAAATTTTTCAAGCCATGGTTTTTTACATTTGCCAAAATCTTCTATCAATTCCCATGTATCAACTCCCGAAATAACAGCAGCAATAGTTAATAATATAATATTCTCTAAAGGATGAATTATTTTCCCTTGTTGTCGAAAATCTTTTATGTTTTCTGTTAATCCGAAAATCTTACAATTTTTTTCCATTGTGTCTCCTTTTTAGTTTGTTTTAAAATATTTATGTTGTTAAATTACTATGCTTTTAAACATAGTAATTTAACATAAAATAAGGAGAAAACAAAATGAATAATGAATTAAAAAAGTTGGAAAAAGAATACAAAAAAACAGTACCCGTAATGAGAGGTTCAATAACTTTTATGGGAACTAAAAATAAGCAACCATATTTTTCTTTGAGTTTAAAGGGGAAAACAAAAGTAATTTATTTAGGTGATAAGAGAGCAAAAATTGCAAAGAAATATGTGGAAAACTATAAAAAATC
>JAOZSG010000173.1 GCA_029939785.1 Fidelibacterota bacterium
GGTTTGATTTCATTGAATTCATCTCCTAAATTCACTGTTGAATTTTAATTATTTATTTTAAGAATTTTATAACTTATTAAATAATGGGATTAAATTATGAACAGTAGTATTCTAATAGCAGATTCAGAAAAATCTTTTTTAAACTTAGTTTCATCATCATTATCAGAAATAGGGTTTATATGTAAAACAGCAATTGATGGTGAAGTAGCATTAGAATTAATACAAAATGAAAACTTCGATTTAATAGTAGTAAATGTAAAATTAAACAAACGTTCAGGTTTAAATTTATTAGACAAAATACGTATAATCTCTCCAAAATCACTTACTATTATTATTGCTGATATTGCATCAACAGATTCTGCAATTGAAGCATTAAGACGTGGAGCTGTAGATTTTTTTGTAAAACCTATTGATATTGAATCTTTTCTTATAAGAGTAAAAAAAATAAAAAAATTCCAAAACGTTCTGCTGGAAAATCATTATCTCCGTCAAGAAATTCATAGTAAATTCAATGATAATAAAATAATTGGCAGAAGTCATGCTATGGAACAGGTTTATAAACTGGTTCATAAAGTGGCAAAATCTACATCCAATGTACTGATTACAGGGAAAAGTGGAACCGGCAAAGAACTGGTTGCAAGAGCAATTCATCAAAATAGTGAAAGAATAAATAAGCCATTTGTTCCAATAAATTGTGGTGCAATTCCTGAAAATCTTTTCGAAAGCGAACTCTTTGGAATGAAAAGAGGAAGTTTTACAGGTGCTACTATGGATAAAGATGGTGTTTTCAAAGCCGCTAATGGTGGTACATTATTTCTCGATGAAGTTGGAGAAATTCCTTTGCATACTCAAGTTAAACTATTACGGGCAATTGAAGGTAAGGAGATTAAACCAATTGGAAGCCCTTCTGTAATTCATGTAGATACACGTATTTTATCCGCAACCAACAGAAACCTGTTAAAAGAAATCGAAAATGGCAATTTCAGAGAAGATCTATATTATCGACTGAATATAATAGAAATACCACTTCCATCTTTAAAAGATAGACGTGATGACATACCTCTTCTCGTTGATTTTTTTCTCCATAAATATAATATTGAACTTAAACGTAATATTTTTGGTGTGGATAATGAAACAATGAAAGTATTGATGAATTATAATTGGAAAGGTGAAGTCCGGGAATTAGAAAACATTATTGAACGAGCAGTTTTACTTTGCGAAGGCCAATACATAAGTTTGACAGAACTGCCACCTCATGCATGTACAGAATTTTCTTTCAATTATCCTGATGATCTCAAAGAATCCGTGCGAAACTTTGAACGCCAACATATTATGTCTATTCTTAGAAGAGAAGATAATGATAAAAACAAAGGTGCAAAAGCTTTGAATATAGGTTTATCTTCGTTATACAGAAAAATTGATGAACTTGAGATTCTTGTTTAAATCTTCAGATTAATTACACAAATTAAAATTTCTCATCATATTTTGTCCAGATATCATCTCCTAATTTCCAGGCTTTTTTAATAACAAATTCACCCTTCATCATAGAATAATCTGTTAATTTTTTAATAGCTTTGCGTGAACTTTTTTTATATAATAGTAAGACTTCTGTCTCTATTTTTCTTTGTTCTTCAAATATTTGTGCCTGTATAGTTTTCATTTCATCAAGAATGTCCGGATAAATATCTCCCCATCGTTGACCAGTCAGTGTAGAAAGTCTGTTAAAAGCCCACCAACCAGAATCTCTGGTATATCCATTTGTTCTTCCTGGAGTTTTATAACTTTTTGCAACATCTGTAACGGAGCACCAGATTGGCACATAGACTGATGTAGCAACATTGTCCAATGCCAACCATGTTAATCCACCAATTTCATCCGGTAACCAACTTCTGGATTGAGTAATAGTTGCATACATTGTGTACCAGCGTGCTATCTGTCGCTCTCCACGCCAGCCCCAGCCACCATTGATACCAAATAATTTATTCATATCATAAGGCATGAAAGGATTTGCAAAAGGTGAGATTGTTGATTTGCCCTCATTGTCTTCCTGCTTTATTAAAGCACTCATATCAAATCTAGTGCCTTGGTAATAATCTCTAAATACATCAACTAATTTTTCCATTGTAACCAATGTATCAGGTTTTACGGAAAATGGGTAATTCTCTGCATCAGAATTGAGTTTTAACGATGGAGCAAGCAAATCAAATACTCTCCATTCACGTCTTCTTGTAGCAAGAGAAGTCCGGCTTTCTGGTGAATACACATAGCAAAATTCAAATTCACCATTTTCCGGATTCCACCAGCCACTGTCCTGAGCAACCTGAAAAATATTGGTAGAAGCCATATAGTCATTTGTATTCTTTAAATCAATTTTCCTAATTCTACTTCCATTTGCACATACAGAAACATGATCATCCGGAACTCTTCTGGCGACCCAAATCGCTCCTACATTACCTTTGCCCGGACCCAAAATTTCTAACATCCAAACTTCTTTAGTATCAGCGATAGTCAGGCATTCACCATAGTCATTGTACCCATATTTTTTTGTTAATTTATCAGCAAGCACAATTGCTTCTCTTGCTGTAGTACATCTTTCTATCATTAATTTCACCAGTTGTTGACAATCAATAATTCCTGCTTTAGGAGCACATAATGTTTTTCTACCACCAAATGTTGATTCTCCAATTGCCAACTGATGGTCATTCATGCAAGGATATGCAGTATTAATATACCCAAAGGTTTTTGAAACCTGAGGAATTTCACCTACTTCATCATATTTATATGTAGGCATTGCCAGAGAATCATTTTTCCCTCTTTTAACCATAATATCCTGGGAATTTTTTTTATGTTTCTTGGGAGAGATAATATCAAACCAACTTCTGGTTCTGTGACTGTCACATGTATGAGATGTAATTACTGATCCGTCAGCAGTGGCTTTTTTCCCTACCATAATGGTCGTACATCCATCAGGATACCCTCCATCCCAGTCATCATCCATATTCATTTGCCCTAAAACAAAAGTATTTACCAGTAAAATAATAATAATAATTTTAGTACAAAAATTCGTCAAAACAATAACCTCTCTCTCAATTTAAATTCAACAGATTCGTAAAAATTCAAAAACTAACCGCTATGCTGTGCGAAACATCGTGAAGTATAGCGGTGAAAATTTCTCTTTACGGTTTTATCAAATTTAATCTAATATTTTTTTTATATTTTTAATTTCTTCTTCTATTTCGTAAACCAAATCATTAATTATTTGTTCAACCGGCTTAATGTTATTAATCAAACCTACAGATTGCCCTGCCATTAGAGCTCCTTCTTCGATATTCCCATCAATCACAGCTTTTTTGAGTGAATTTATCCAATAAATACCTGTTAACTTTTGTGCAGTAGTCCGGTTTATCTTATGATTATCAATTTTTTTTATTAACTCATTTTTCAATTTTCTAAAATCCTCAAGACCTTTGTTGTGAACTGTTCTGGCTGGTACTACACTTAGCCTGCTATCATATTGAGGAACCACTACTGCATCACGTGAATTAGCGTGAATAAAACATTTCTTAAAATCATCATGTGCACAGCTTTCCTCAGATAATGCAAATCTTGTCCCCAAAATCACTCCGGAAACTCCCATTAATAATAAATGTGCACATAGTTTTCCACTGACCAAACCTCCAGCAGCAAAAATTGGAACATCCGGATTATCAAATAAAATCTGTTGTAATAAAATATTCAAACTCACACGCCCAACATAACCACCTGCTTCACTACCTTCTAAAATAAGTGCATCAGCACCATTCTTTATCATTCTTTTTGCAATAACTTTTGTAGAAGCGTAACAAATAACTTTTGAACCGCTCTCCTTAACCATTTTTATTTCATTTTTTTTGGGAAAACTTCCAGCAAAAATCACATAAGGTAATTTCATCCACTGGACAAGATAAAGCTGTTCATGATATTGGGGTGATATAGTTAAAAGACTAATTGCAAAAGGTTTGTTTGTTAAACTCTTGGTTTTGGTAATAATTTTTTCTAATTCATTTGCAGGTAAATTCCCTCCTGCAAGACATCCAAAACCACCTGCATTACTAACAGAAGCAACTAATTCTGGAGTACTGATCCAACTCATTGCTCCGCATATAATCGGAAATTGAGATTGTAAAAAATTCGATCCACTCTTAAATATTTTCAATCCTGCTTTTTTCATTTTTCACCAAATATATTTTAAAAAATTTAAAACATCAGACAATAAAACTAAACAAGTTTTTATATTAATCTTTTATATCAAAAATAGTGGATAAGCCTGTTTGGATATTTATTTTACTGGTTTTAACTAAATAATAATCAACATTATTGTTTAGTTAAAGTTTAACATAAAAAATCATATTTCCTCATTAAACATATCGAATATATCTGTATATACATTTTTAATATCGAATTTTATTAAAGTTTATCGCATTCTATCCGATATTACAGAAAGAAGCATCGATGTAATGTAAATGTAAGAATTAAAAAAAACCAAAAAAAGGAGAACAATAAAAATACAGAAAAAAATTTAAAAACAAATAGTAAAGTAAAAACTAACATTTTATATGTTAATATTTTTGAAATTTTAGATTGTTATTTAACTGTAACATTTTATAATGAGGAATCTCATAATTCAGAGTTCTATTAATATCTCTAGTTGGAGATCTGAAATTGACAAAATCAAGTATATATTCGCATTATATTAAATTGCCTTGATAAGTGTTATTTCGTTTGGATTCTTAGAATGTTAACCTCATTGTAAACAGATACAAATTATAACTTTCAAATAAAGAAAATATTGTAGTGATATTAAAAAGAAAATCAGGAGGTTACTATGAGTGATTTAATGAGAATAATTACTAATACTCAGGCAATGAAAACCAGAAGTGCACTGCTTGATGTAAATAGTAAGTTAGGAAATCATCAATACAGGTTAGCAACAGGAAAGAAAATTAACTCCGCCGGAGAAGATCCAGCAGGATATGCTCTTTCAAGAAGTTTAGAAAGACGAAAACGTGGTCTAAGTGTCGCCGCAGATAATACGAGAAATGCAAATAGTATTATGAATATTGCTGAAGGTGGATATCAAAATATTATGGATATCTTGCAAACCATCAAAGAAAAAGCAACACAGGCAGCGGATTTTGCACTGGCATCTTCACAAAGATCAGCTTTAAATGATCAGGTTTCTGCTTTTATCGCGGAAATAGAAGAAATAGTCGATGATACAACTTTCAATGGGCAAAGATTAATTGATGGTACTTACGCTGGGGCATTTCATACAGGTGAATCTTATGATGATGAATTATCAGTTAGCCTGAGCGATTCAGACTCAGTTGCATTATCTATCGATGCAATTGATCTAACAACTGCCTCTGCTGCTAAGACTGCAATTCAGCTTTCCAGTAATGCTATTGATACTTTGTCGACATTAGTTCAGGATGTTGGTGAATATAAAGTCCGATTAACTTCTAAAGAAGGTGCTCTCGCAACACAGATTACAAATACTGAGGCAGTAAGAAGCAGTATTGAAGATGCCGATTTTGCAGAAGAACAAATGAATGTAATGAAATTACAGATATTACAACAAACATCAGTGAGTGCATTAAGCCAGGCTAATGCAGCTCCTCAACTTGTACTATCTATTATTCAATAAATATAAAAGGTTAATATGATCCAACCTTTTATGATAAAGGAGGAAATATGCAAAATCCAATTATGGGACTAAAAGAGACCGCAAAATATCTAAATATGAAAGAACAAACTGTCTATAAGTTACTTCAGGGAAATAAGATCCCGGCTTTAAAAATAGGAGGACAGTGGAAGGTAAAAAAATCCCATTTAGATAAAATGTTTGATGAGATGCTTCAATATAGTTTGGAAAAGTTACATCAATGACATTAATTAATTCTTACAGATAACTATACTTATGCTCCTCATCTCATATAATAAGATGATGAGGAGCAGTAATTATTTTCCTCGATAATTATTTAATAAGTAAATAAAATTTTAAAAGAGATTGGCTAATTTTAATTGAATATTTAAAATTTGATTTAACTAGAAAAGAGTATTAAAAGAACAATGTATAATCACTGAATAGGATGAAAATAAATATAATGAAGTAAAGAAACCTAAAGAGATACCTTCAAATTCTCTTCAAAATTCTTCGGATGAAGATTATTGTTTTAGTAGTGATAAAGGACAAGGTTATCAAGTTCAGGTAATGGAAGATTACAATACTGAAGATGAACCATCAGAAAAAAAAGCCACAAAATCGGCATTTTTTCCTGACTTTTCGTTTTTTGTATCATCAATAATTATTTTGTTGTCCTGAATATTTCCTGAGTGCAATGACATTGATACTCGACTTACTCTCGATAATAATCTACACCATTTCCTATAATAATTAATAATAAAATCGTTTAGGGGCGTTTTTT
Source organism: Fidelibacterota bacterium (assembly GCA_029939785.1). Lineage (GTDB taxonomy): Bacteria > Fidelibacterota > UBA2242 > UBA2242 > JAFGTP01 > JAOZSG01. The sequence continues at coordinate 6,468 of JAOZSG010000173.1, forward strand.
CCAAATACTTTTCTTTTGATTTATCCCTATTATTCAGACTGTTAGGTAACTCGAAAATATCAGGTATACAATAGTGCCTAAAGTTGAGAAAACAAGGATTCCGAAGTATAGCAACCAAGTACCCAGTCTAAACTTTATCTAAATTCAAATCGCCCAAAATTTTTATCAAATTTCTATCTTTTATTATTTTTAAATTTCTGTCAGGAAATAGTTCAGGTAGTTTTTCTGAAATTTTTTTCATTGCAATATTATTAATTTCCTTATGAATTTCCGTTGGTATAGTTTGTAGTGTAACCATTTTAATTTTAAGTATATATCCTCTACCATAGTTGGATCCTAATCCAAGGCTAAAGTTTGCTGTCACATCAAAAAGACCATCTTGAGATTTATTTGATGTGGTACCTCGATTTGAACGTGCTGGATGCAGTTGATATTTATTTCCGAAATTATCCTCCAGAATATCATCAAGTTCATCGAATATAATTTTTAGCTTTGCTTCCCATTTTTCCAGATTTGTCAGAGTCATTTTATTACTTTGTTTGTTTTTTTAATTATTATACAATGATAATTTTATAGTTATGATAAAAAGTTAAGAATATTTTTTATAAGTGATAGCGGGTTTTGGTAGATTTAAAAAGAACGATTGAAAATACTTAACAATATTATTCTTATTAAAGTATGATGCTTTAATTTTTACT
>JAOZSG010000174.1 GCA_029939785.1 Fidelibacterota bacterium
GGTCGTTGCCGGAGATACTCTAATAAAAGCCCACTAAGTAAGATTAGTGGGCTTTGATGTTTATAAGCACTGGAACACAAACAGCCTTGCTTGTTTGGCGATAAATCAAAATCCGTCATAATTGAGGATGATTTGTCGTTCTGGTACAAATGAAACCCGTTTGACCTAATTTGTATCAATACCAAATTATTTACTTAAAAAATCAATATTTTATTAACCCTTCATCCTCTTATCATATAATCCGGTGAAAACGGGTTGAAGTGCAGATCAATAGCCTCAACCCATTTTCAGCGAAGCCAAATGGGTTTCAGGCGAAATTTTAATTTCTGAAGAAATCTACTGAAGGGTGTAATAGTTGTAACATCATGGAATTTACACAGAAATTGTTTATTCATTGACTGGTCTCTTTGGATGAATTTACGTCCTGATCCAATGTTTTTGATTTACGATTGATGATTAACGATTTAGGATTATTAATTAACAGGTTGTCTCATCACAAAACATCTTAAATCAACAATCAACAATCCTTGCTCGTAGATCAATTACCGCAAAAATCTTCATATTACTTAATCTTAGATAATTTTTCTTTTTACGGGATCCCATTCAACATATCGTTTTTCAATATATGCTTTATGGGCCATCTGTGTTGCTATACCTTCTTCAAAAGCCCGCTCAATATTTGCTGATGTTTTACCACCATTACGAATACAATCCAACCATTCTTTTAGATGTAAATGCGTAATATCAATACGTTTACCATTAACATAAGTATCAATAAGTCCTCGGTCTGCATAATATTTTGTTGTAGCTGAAGTAACTGCATCAATACCTTTTGATCCGGGACGATATGAAAACATAGGATAAGATGGATTTATAATTCCATCTACTATTTTCTGTTGATATCTTTGAGATGATTTATCAGCAGTAATTTTTAAACTTCCACCTAATTCCATACAAGCATCCCGCCCCATAAAAACTCTACCACGATTTCTACTGCTGCCTAATGTTGCACTATATATCAATGTCAGATCAGAATCCGGATATTCAAAAACTGCTTGTAAATTATCCGGTGTCTCTCTATTAATTTTATAATTATAAATACCGCCGGTTGCTACAACTGATTTAGGAATACCAATCCGTAATAATTGATTAACTGCATCAAATTCATGTGTAAATAATTGTCCTAATAAACCGGTTCCATAATCAAACCATTTGGTCCAATTATAATATCGATCAATGCTAAATGGTACCTGTGAAGAATTACCAAGCCATTGTTTCCAATCGATTGATTTTTCATTTCCCGGTTTTAGATTTCCATCTTTATCCAAATGTCTAATCCAGGCTCCGTGAGAAGTGTTACGATTGGTTGTTGTTTCAATTAAACTAATTTTTCCTAATATATTTCTTTCGATTATTTGTTTTGCTTTTTTAAACGTACTATTTTGGGGAATTTGATGACCTAATTGGAATACAATATTACTTTTCTTAACAGTGTCATATATTTGATATACTTCTTCTTCTGTTCTTGTGATACTTTTTTCACAATAAACATGTTTGCCTGCTCTGGCAGCATCGATTGTCATCTGTGCATGATGATGATCAGGCGTAGAAATAACAACTGCATCAATATCATCACTTGCAAGCATATCATGATAATGACGATATCGCTTAACCGGAAGTTTTATCCTTGATCCACCACCCGGTTGTAATTCGTCTCTGGCAATTACCAGACCTTTTTCAGCTCGCAAATCAAACACTTCACAAATGCCTGTAATAGCGACATTTAAATTTTCTTGTTCAAACCAAGATTGAAGCGTATTCTGTTCTTGTAAATATTCTGCCGTTTCAGGATGAATAAAACCAAGTCCCTTGGCTAAACTTTCAGCCCTGCTACCAAAACCAACAATGCCAATCCGAATTGAATTATTTTTCCCTGAATTATATTTCTTATTAATTGCCTTTACTTCTTGTTTATCAATTCCTAATTCTGATAAAATTTGCTGTTTTTTATATTTAGATAATGATTGTTTTTCAGCTACTTTATGAAAAAACAATCCTAATATCGGTAAACTGCCAAGCCCTTTTAATAAAGTTCTGCGAGAAATTTTATTTTTATCAGACAAAGTTTTAGATGTATCAGAAGTATGATTTTTTCTTTTTATATCATCCATTTTCACATACCCTTACTATTTTTCATCTCTTTAAATCGTTCAACCAATAAATCCAAACCAAAAATCCTTCCAGTAGGAAAAAGTATCAATAATATCATTGTAACAGCTTCTATTAATGTTTTATTTATTATTAAGTAATTACCTTCAACCGGCATGGAGTAATTCATACCTAATAACGGCGGTGTAGCAAAATAATATAAAAATAACAGTATTACTCCAAAAAATGCCGCAGTACGAGTAAAAAGTCCTACAATTAATCCCAGTCCGATTAATATTAATCCCCACTCATTTAATAAATCAACTAAAGATAATAAAGATTGATTGGACATTATCCATTTAAAAAAACCGGTAAGAATCCATTCCGATTCTTTTAAAAATTGTGATGATGACCAGTACGGATTAACTACTTTTGCGATTCCTTCATACAATAAATGCCAACCAATTAAAATTCGTAAGGTTACTAAAACTATTGTTTGATAAGATGTATATGTTTGTTTAATCTTCATAAAAATTCTATCCTGAACTAATTACATTACTCTTTCTAAATTCAAAATGTTCAGAATCAGTTCTGTTATTAAACATTTTTTCAACCTTCTCTAATATTTCAGGATATTTCAAGGATATGTCGTGTTTTTCCTCGATATCATTATCCAAATTATAAAGTTCAGCCGGTTTAGAAGAATCATGTTTCACCAACTTCCAATTGTTATAAAGAACCGCCTGTTTAGTATATTTTGCCTCATGAAACTCCCAATACAGATATTCATGTTTTGTTTGCTCAGCAGTATTTCCTAACATTGTTGATAAAAAGCTGATTCCATCAATATAAGGTGGAGTGTTAACACCGGAAATATCACAGGCAGTAGGTAAAAAATCCCAGAAAGCTGAAATATGATTTGTAACTGATCCGGGTTTAATTTTACCTGACCAATGGGCGATCATAGGTACTCGAATGCCACCTTCATAGAGATCTCGTTTTATACCTCGTAATTGACCATTGCTGTCAAAAAATTCAGGATCGGCACCACCTTCTCTATGGGGACCATTATCACTCGTAAAAATCACAAGTGTATTATCTAAAATTCCTAAATCTTTTAATTGTTTCATCATTCTTCCCACATCCTTGTCCATGCGACTAATCATAGCTGCATAACCTTTTTGTGGATCTGGCCAATCTTTATTCTTATACTCTCCATAATCAGGTACTTCCATGCCTTTACCACGTGCCTCATTATTGGCATGGGGAATTGTTAAAGCGAGATATAAAAAGAATGGATTATCTGCATTTTTATTCACAAATTGTAAGGCTTCGTCTGCAATTAGATCATGAGAATATTGTCCGCGTTTACTTGCTACACCAGAGCCGTTAGGTCTTGGATTATCAATCTTATTACCTTCCAGTAATACTCGTTCATCATTTCGGAATAAAAATTCCGGATAATAATTATGTGCATGAGACTGACATAGATACCCATAGAAATAATCAAATCCTTGTTTTTTTGGTGTACCGGATGATTCAGGACCGCCAAGTCCCCATTTACCAATTAATGCAGTAGAGTATCCTGCACTTTTTAATAATTTAGCCACAGTTGATGTGTTTTCAGGTAAAGGAAGTTGCCCCATGGGTTTTGTTGCTTTGTTTCCCCGAACATATGTATGTCCTGTATGAAGTCCCGTCATAAGTGAGCAGCGTGATGGGGCACATACTGTGCTACCTGCATAATGTTGGGTAAAACGCATACCCTGATTTGCAAGTTTATCAATATTGGGTGTATGGATCTTCTTTTGTCCATAACAACCTAAATCACCATATCCTAAATCATCAGCCAAAATATATATTATGTTCGGTTTAGGTTTTACTGAATTTGAGCAAGTGTTTAGAAATGGCATCATTGTAAATGCACTCATTCCTAAAGTTACTTGTTTTAAAAATGAACGTCGGGTCTTGATATTTTGTTTCATTTTTGTAATTTCCTCTCAATTAAATTCTTATCACTCTTGGTTCTAAAGTTGTTAATTCCGCAATTTTTATGGGATCACCGGTTTCAATACTTTTTCTTGCGGCAATTCCAATTAATATAGACATAACTCCATCCCTAAGACCTGCTGCCCTGTTATAGGGATCAATTTCCTCAGGACTTTTAAATATTTTATTTTGTAATCGGCTGTCTCCACCTCCATGTCCGCCTTTTTTCATTGGTACTTTTATTGTCTCATATTTATTCCAAAGTTTATGTAGAATAATTGGTTCAAACTCTGTTTCTTGTTTTCCGGATTGCTCCATCTCTTTAGCATGCATTTCCGCCTGATCTATGGAAACATTTTTTTGGTGTGGAATATCCAGCCATGCTTCAATTCTTCCTTTTGTGCCGTTAAAACCTACACGCCAACCTTCGTATGGTGAATATGTGGTAAGTGAATAATTTAAAATAACATTGTTTTTATACTTTACCTGGGCTGACATTTTATCATATATATTTATCTCTTTTCTAAACAAACAGTTATCCCTAATATATCCATCATGTTTTTCATGATTTACATATAAATTCATACTCCAATCATCTTTTGTTATATCCCAATAAAATTCACATTCAGTTTTATGATTACAGGTACGGCATTTATCCCCACTGAAAGGTCCATTTGATCCATAGTACTCCAAATCGCCATAAGCAAATACTTCCGACGGATCGGAATTTATCCACCAATTTAATAAATCAAAATGATGAGTAGATTTATGTACCCAAAGCGTACCACCTTCTTGTCTCAAACCATGCCATCTTCTAAAATATGAAGCTCCATGATAAGTATTTAAATACCAGTGAAAATCAACTGATCTCAATTCTCCAATAGAATTTTGCATCAAGAGATCCTTGATTTTTGTTGCATAAGGACTCCAGCGGTAATTGAATCCAACAATAAGTTTTTTGTTTGAGCGTCTTTCTGCATCAATTATACCCTGACTCTTTGTTTCATCAATTGTCAAAGGTTTTTCTGTTAATACATCGCATCCCATATCAAGAGCTTTTATTATGAACTCATGGTGAGTAGAGTCCTTTGTAGTTACGATTACTAAGTCAGGTTTGGTTTTGTTGACCATTTTTTCAAAATTTGTAAAAGTAGGACAAGATACTCCAATATACGTACGACCATATTCCAATCTGCCGGGATTGATATCACAAAGTCCGACAAACTCCAGTATGTCAGAGTAATGATCTTTTAATCTTTTCCCCCAAAAGGTTATACCTCTGATCCCTGTTCCTACCAGAGCAACCTTAATTTTTGTATTTTTCCCAAATGCAAATGTAGATAAAGGTAATGCAGCACTCACTGCAAGCATCCCAATTGAGGATAAAAAATTTCGTCTTGTTTTATTCATAGTTGTCTCCTTTTAAAGTTTTTATTAGACTGGATTTACTGGATAAACTGTATAAAAATGGATATTATTTTACTCTAAGTCAAAATACTTTAACACTGCTTCATTCCCAATAATTGCATCAGCAGGTCTTGGATTTTTCTTAGTAAAAATCTTCAACTCTTCCTTCGGTAATATTGTAATAAATTCTTCTGAAAATTCATTCTTATTATAAGGCATTTTTCTTATATTCAATTTTAAATTATGTGCTAGAAAAATGTAGGCAACGGCTCTTTTAGAAGACTTGTAGTCATGTATCTCCGCAGGGAAATGAACATTTTTTACCCTATGTTCAGCATTATAAAGTGCATATACTTTCTGAATATAAGGATATTCGATACTTGGTGTATTCCTTGTCCAATCCTGCCCATCTGAAATCAACATCATTGGTCTTGGAGCGGCAAGTGCTGCAATTTCAACATTATTGGTTTGATGATGCTTACTCTTATGTATAGGCATACCGCTTTCACAAACACAACCTCCAAAAAAATGGGCTGAGACCTGCACCACAGGGACAGAAACTTTTATTCTTTCATCAATTGCAGTTAAAATAAAGGTTTGTGTTCCGCCTCCTGAGCCACCCGTCATACCAATTCTATCTGGATCAACATCCTGACGTGATAGCAAATATTCTAAAACTCTTGTACTATTCCAGGTTTGAAGCAGCAGGGCAATTGGTATTTGATGAGTTACTTGATTCGATTCACCAAATCCTATCATATCATAAGCAAATACAATTGCACCCATTCGTGCCAAAAAAGCACTACGATATTGCACGTCCTCTCGTAATCGCTTATCAGTAGCGTGTCCATGTGGGCATAAAACAGCCGGGTTTTTACCCTTAGCATCTATTGGTTTATAAATATTTCCAGTTATATAAAATCCCGGAAAACTCTCGATTGCAATATTTTCAATAATATACCCATCCATTTTTCGACTATTTCTAATTATCGGATTAAAGTTTCCATGAACATTAGGTTTCTTATTCCATTTCATTCCATTAATGATACCATTTCTGATAATAGAAGCCCTCATTTCCCAAGATTCAAGATCGTCCCATTCTTTTGAAAATTTCTTCATATTCAAGTTGGCTTCATCTTCAGTCCAATGCCCGCCTACACATAACATACTATCAGTATCAACAGTATAACCAATTGTATATAAACAAAAAACTAATAAAATAATCTTTTTAATATTTACCATTATTTATTCCTTTATAGAGTTTTAAATTATTTTTGTATGTTGACATCGTTTAATTCCTGCGGAGTATGGTTTTGAGTTGTCTTTCTATCTACAGGTCCGTCAAAAGACCAGATTTTTAATTTCACCTGCAGTTATATTTAATCCCTTTTACCTAACCACTAATGCACACGAATAAACACGAATAAAATTTTATAACAAAATTTATGTGCATTTGTGTGCATTTGTGGTTTGTTTTTTCATTTTCCCTTAAAACTTTTGACACTACCAATTATCAGACAGGATTAACAGGATTTACTGGATAACTATTTTATTATCCTGTTTATCATGTT
>JAOZSG010000175.1 GCA_029939785.1 Fidelibacterota bacterium
GTATCTGTGTAACTGAAGGTGCTAATATGCCTTGTACTCCGGAAGCAGTTACAATTATTCAAGAAAATAAAATATTGTTTGCACCAGGAAAAGCTGCTAATGCTGGTGGTGTTGCAGTTTCTGGTCTTGAAATGTCACAAAATTCAATGCGTTTATCATGGTCAAGTGAAGATGTTGACTCTAAACTTCATGAAATTATGAAAAGTATTCATGCTACCTGTCTCAAGTACGGAAAAAAAGGTGATTATGTTGATTATGTTAAAGGTGCCAATATTGGTGGTTTTATCAAAGTTGCAGATTCTATGCTTGATCAAGGCGTTGTATAATTCTTAACGATTAATATACTCAAAAAGAGGTCGGATATTCCGACCTCTTTTTAGTTTTAGAACTCTCGTTGGGAGATCTGATATTTTTCCTAACCCGACTATCCTGGTCATAAAACTGTTGTAATAGATTAACTTGTTCAAATCTTTATATTTTCTTGCTATACCTATTTATTTAGTAACTACAATTTACATTACTTATAAATTACAGCATTTCCACTTTTTCCGTCCATTTTAATTTTCATTGGATTAGGGGATTTTACGTGAATAAGGAATTCCGTTTTTGCAATAATTTCAAGACTATTTATCCATTCCCAATCTATGAAATCACTGGATGAATTATAAGGTATTGTAAAATAACCTAATTCCATTGCAACAACATTATGGAAAAAATGAGTTCCCTGAGAAGGATCAATATTAAAATTATTTAGACCTGCTTCTACAATGATTTTTGCATGGGAAATATCATTAAAGCATACCGGAATACCGAGAAATCTATCTTGAGAACCCCATCTTCCCGGTCCAATCAATATATATTGTTTATCTTCTTTTTCCATTTGTTTATTCAATTGTCGAACTTCAAGTTTCATTTGTTCAGTTTTTACTTTATCAAATTTATCTGGATTAACAAAAATAATATCTGTCAGATTTTCAGTTGAACCATTTCCCATACTATTAAATGTTTGTAGTAACAATTTATCTCTATTAATATTTTCAGGAATAAAGACTTCTTCCGAATTAATTGTCAATGGTCGAACTTGTAATACATAAAAGGTTGGAACTGGATTTTTAGTCAAATTCACGGCAAATTCCATTTCAACAGGCATACCAAGAGCTGTCTCTGCAATTACCAACATTTTACTAATAATTTCAGCAAGTGGTATATATTTGTATTTTAGAATATTATCAAAATTTATAATTCGTGGTCCCTTTTTTCTAATTCCCGGGTAAATACGGTTATTTTGATAATCCCAGGTTGATGCAGTTTGAGTTATTGAACCATGTTTTTCAGCTTCTGAAATATCCAGTTTATCGAGGGTTGTTTTCTCTCCATTAAGAAGATTAAATTCATTTTCTTTTAAATTAAGAGCGTAAAAAGTGTTTTGAGAGTTTTTCAATTGTGATTCCGGTGTAAGGAATTGTTTTTTTGGATATTTTGGACAAAACCTAAATATTCTCTCACCTTCAACAACAGATTTTCCAAGCCCTACAGCAAGAGAAACAATTCCGTCTTCGTTTGATAGATTTGAAATGGGATAAAAATTATGAGATTGTGCAACGCCGGAAAAATGCGGATAAAAATGATCTTCTCCAAAATAATCTCCAACTATTTCCTGAATAATAACTGCCATTTTTTCTTCATCTAACTGATGTGCCATATTTTCTATATACTCTCTTGCCTGAGAATTGTAAACCGATGCAATTACGAGCTTTATCGCATCGCATAATTGTTTCATCCTTATGTTTTTATCAGGATGATTATTTGGTAGCATAAATGTTCTGTAAATCCCTGCAAAAGGTTCAGCATAGGAATCCTCGAGAAGAGCAGATGAGCGAATTGCAATCGGATATCGAACGTCTTCCAGTAGAATATCAAGATTTTCCAATAATGAGTCCGATAAGTTGCAACTTAGAAAGTATTCATCTATTTCCATATCAGACATTTCGTAAAGTTTTTCTTCATCAATTTTATTTATCTCAAGAAATCTATCAAATTCATTTGTTCCGATTATTGCTGTACTCGGTATATAAATTCGTGTATCAGGAAAATCTTTATCAAATTCCATTGCTACCAAAAGAGCATTTAGAAATGCTAAACCTCTGCCTTTTCCTCCAAAAGATCCATCATACATTCTTGTTATTTCGTTTGGTTCAAGTTTACAATAGCGATAAAAATTAATTATTTTTCCCCGACCTTTTTTATTTTGAATATCAATAATCATTGTAATTAAATAAGTTCGTAACTCTGCAATCGATGCAAAATCATTTATTTGTAAAGGTTTTAATTTTCTTGCCATTTCAATTTCGCCTCTTGCCATTAACCAGGCAGAGAAGTGATTGTTTTGACTATGATATAGAATTGATTGGTTATCAATATCTTTTAATTTTTCCTTGAATTCACCTAATGATGTTGCTCTTGTAATTTCTGAATTATCAGGATTTCTAAAAATGAACTCACCAAAACCGAGATGTTGTATTATAAATTTTTTGAGTTTTTTTAATAAATTTTTCGAGTATTTATAAAGAAAAATTGAATTTATTTCATCGGCTTTTAATTGATTTGATTTTTCTGAAGAAAGTAGAATCGTAGGAATGTCAAAAGCTGTTTGCTTAACTTTTGATATTAATTTTACTCCGGCTTCCGGATCTATTCTATCATTTTTATTATATCGTGTGTCAGAAATTACGGCAATAATATACTCTTTATATTCTTCTAATATTTTAGCGGCTTCATTATAATCATGGGCAATTAATACTTTTGGGCGGGCCCGCATTCTAAGGCGTTTAGTTATATCTGTTACTTCACTTTCAATTAGGTATTGTGTTTGTTTCACAATCTCTTGATAAAGTAGTGGTAAAAACATAGAGTAATATTTCACGGAGTCTTCTACCATTAAAATTACACGTACTAACCCTACTTCGGTATCGTGAGCAACATTTTGTTTGTCTTCAATTGCTTTTATTATTGCAAGGAAAAGTTTGGAATCTCCTCCCCACACAAAAATATTATCAAATAATAAAGTTTCTTTTTTCCCTTTTAAATATTTTTCATCAGAAAGCATGCTTAATAGTAGAACAATAGGCAAATCTATTTGTTTTTCCTTGATAGATGTTGCAAGTTCAAACGCTGTAGTTTTTCCAATATGCAGCATGGTAATGACTAAATCAAATTCCTCTTCCTCAAGAATTTCCAAAGCTTGTTCTCCGGAAGGAACACTGGTGATTTTTGGAGCCATACTTAGATTTAATTCACGGTATTCACCAAATATTTGTTCTGATAGTCGTCCATCCATTTCAAAAGTAAAGGCATCATAAAAAGATGAAACCAAAAGTATATTCTGAACTTTATTGGTCATTAAATTATGGTAGCAATCTTCACCGTATTTAAATTTATTGTAGAAAAATTTTAGTTCTTTTGTATCCATATATTCCTCATATGTTTGTTATAAAATATAATATAATATTTTGTTCAAAATACAAATAAATATTTTACTTTTATTCAAACAGAATATTATTTGATTTTTCGTTCTTTTAGAAAAGAATATTTTGGAATATTAATAATATTTTATGAACTTTGACCCTATGAAACCAATTATAGAAAAACAATTATCAGAATTATTTAAAGAATGGTCAGGAGAGGAAATTACTCAAATTTCTCAACTTCCAAGATCAGGATCAGATCGTCAATATATAAGAATAAAAAGCAAAACAAAATCTGCTATAGGAACATATAATCCGGATAAAAAGGAGAATATTGCTTTTCTCAATTTTTCAAAACATTTTTTTGCAGAAGGATTGAGTGTACCACAAATTTATTCAGAAATGCCGAATAATGATATCTATCTACAGGAAGATTTGGGTAATACAACACTTTTTGGATACCTTTCTAAGGTTTATAAAGATGGAATTTTTCCTAAACAACTTATTGACATATATAAACTAATTTTAACTGAACTTCCTCGTTTCCAAATTGAAGGTAGTAAAAATCTTGATTTTTCTGTTTGTTATCCACGCAATAGTTTTGACAAACAATCAATGATGTGGGATTTGAATTATTTCAAATATTATTTTCTGAAACTTGCAAAAGTTCAGTTTGATGAACAGGAATTGGAGAATGACTTTCAGGCTTTTACTGATTATTTGCTCCGGGCTGATCGTGAATATTTCCTTTATAGAGATTTTCAATCAAGAAATATCATGTTAAATGATGACAAGATATGTTTTATAGATTATCAGGGAGGACGAAAAGGAGCTCTTCAATATGATGTAGCATCTTTGTTGTATGATTCCAAGGCAGATATTCCACAACATATTCGGGAAGAATTGCTGAATACTTATATTAATGCTGTTGATAAATATATTAAAATCGATAAAGATGAATTTTTAAATTATTTTCAGGGCTATACTTTAGTGAGAATTATGCAAGCAATGGGGAGTTATGGTTTTCGCGGTTTTTATGAGAAAAAGGAACATTTTTTATTAAGTATTCCGTTTGCCTTAAAAAATCTGAAGTATCAACTTGAAAATTTAAGATTGCCTGTTAAGTTAACTGCATTAGTTAATGCTCTGGACCAGGTTGTAAAATCAGAGTTTTTGAAACAATTTGGTGGAAATAAAAATCCATTAAAAGTAACAATATCCAGTTTTTCATACAAAAAAGGTTTTCCTGCGGATATATCCGGTAATGGTGGAGGTTTTGTTTTTGATTGTCGCTGTTTGAGTAATCCGGGAAGATATTCTGAATATAAAAAAGTGACAGGAAAAGATCAGGCAGTTATTGATTTTTTTAGCAAGCAAACTGATATTCATGAATTTTTAGATAAAGTTTATAGTATTGTTGATATGGCTGTTGAAAATTATATAGAGAGAAAATTTGGAAATCTTATGATAAATTTCGGATGTACTGGTGGTCAGCATAGATCAGTATTTTGTGCAGAAAATCTAAATAATTATCTGAAAAAAAAGTATGGTGTTGAAACGATTTTGCGACATACCGAGACTCATTTGTTTGTGGATTCTGAATGAAAGCAATGATCTTTGCGGCAGGACTTGGTACAAGATTACGTCCACTTACAGATAATCAACCAAAAGCACTTGTGAAAATAGGAAATACTACTCTACTTGAATTAGCAATTACTAAACTTAAAAATTTCAATATTAATAAAATAATTATAAATGTTCATCATTTTGCAGATCAGATCATAGATTTTTTAAAAATGAATAATAATTTTGGAATAGATATATCTATATCTGATGAACGGAAAACAATATTAGATACCGGTGGTGGGTTAAAAAAATGCAGAGATTATTTTAAAGGAACAAAACCATTTTTAATTTATAATGTAGATATTTTATCTGATATTGATTTGGATAAAATGATGAATACTCACATAAACTCTAAATCTATTGCAACTCTTGCTGTTCGAAATCGTGAAACAAGTCGATATCTGTTATTTGATGAAAATGATATATTGTGTGGATGGAAAAATATGCAGACAGGGGAGATTTTAAATTCCCGAAATAGCCAAGGTGATCTTTATCCTTTTGCTTTTAGTGGAGTTCATATTATTAATCCTGAAATATTTCAATATATGCCAGATGATGATGTTTTTTCAGTTATTAAACTGTATCTTAAATTATCAAAAGATCATAGGATTTCCTGCTATAAACATGATAGATCAGAATGGTTGGATGTTGGTAAACTTGATAGTTTACATCAGGCAGAAAAACTTTTAAATCGAATGAAATTAAATTTTTAAATTCCAATTTATCTTGAGATAATCATCAAAATCCTTGTTCCCATAGCCCATTGTCAAAATCAATTAACATACACTCAATACATTTCTCTCAAAAACTATTGTTAAGCACTTAACACTCATAGCCCATCGTCATACACTCGTTCCCAAAGATCTCAGGCTGTGTGAGAATATGATAAAGTTGTTACTTCGTAGTCTCCTTCGATTCGTCAAAAGCCGGACTTATAAGCAGGCTCAGCGTGACAGAGTTGTGGAAAAATGACATTCTCACACAACCTGCCCTCTTTTGGAATGCTATTGTCGAAAAGGACTTGGTCATTTTGATGTATCGAACCTTCTGATGAAGATTATAGTTTTAGTGGTGATAAAGGACAAGGTTTTTAAGTTCAGGTAATAGAAACCTACAATGCTGAAGATGAATCATCAGAAAAAAAGGATATTTAGTTAAGGAATGTAAATTTGAAGAAATTATTAAGGCGTGTAAAACAGTTATGACTGGTAATCTATATATCTTTCCTTTTTTATATTTTAAATCCAAATTTTTTTTATTACCTCAATTATATAATAAAAAAAACATAATAAATTACTTGCAGCTTTGTTTTAAAAGTCATATATTTTGCGGCTTATTAAAAAAGAGAAAAAGAGTGGTAGTTTTTAGGTAGAAATAAAAATAAAAAAGCCTTGCAATGAATATAAAATGGATTTATATTCCGGCCGCTTTTTAACTTAAACGAGGTATTGAATAGTGTGAGTTTAGATTAAATTTAGATCATGAAAGAAATTGCTTGCATTGAACTAAATGAAGACTTAAACTTGGCCTCGAAAATAAGATAGAGTTTTTAGCCAATCGGCTTAATATAGACTAAGTTTTTTGACATGGAGAGAATAAATTTGTGAATGAGTTTAGGAATGGACAGACAAATGTAAGTTCATAACTGACAAAGTTAAAACCTTTGAACAATAATAAAATAAAATAAAAATACTATGGAGAGTTTTATCCTGGCTCAGGACAAACGCTGGCGGCGTGCTTAACACATGCAAGTCAAGGTATAACGCACTTTCGGGTGTTATTACACTGGCGAACGGGTGAGTAACGTGTAGGTAATCTACCTTTGAGTGGGGGATAGCCCGGTGAAAATCGGATTAATACCGCTTAAATTCATTGTACATAAGTGCGATGATGAAAGATGGGGATCTTCGGACCTATCGCTTGAAGATGAGCCTGCATCTGATTAGCTTGTTGGTAAGGTAACGGCTTACCAAGGCTACGATCAGTAGCTGGTCTGAGAGGATGATCAGCCACATTGGGACTG
>JAOZSG010000176.1:0-1412 GCA_029939785.1 Fidelibacterota bacterium
TTTTCTGTGAACACTCATATTTTTCATCAACAATCGTAAATCAAAAGAGGTAAAAACGTTAATTTCTTTCATTACAATTTTTATAAGATTTTCTCAGGTTAACATTTTTATATGCCGGTCTGATTATTCTTTTTGAAGTCATATTGACTTCTTCCAGTCTATGAGCACACCAGCCTGGCAAACGCCCCATTGCAAATATAGGTGTAAACAATTCTTTTGGAATTCCGATACATGAATATACGAAACCGGAATAAAAATCAACATTTGCACAGAGAATTTTGTTTGCAGTCCCCTTGAATTCTGCAAATACTATTGGAGCAAGTTCTTCGACGTTTTCATATAACTGAAACTCTTCCAATCGATTTTTTTCCTTTGCAAGTTCCTTTGCTTTGCCTCTTAATAAATTTGTTCGTGGATCCGAAAGAGTATAAACAGCGTGTCCTATTCCATATATTTTTCCATATCCATCATATACTTCTTTTTTCAGGATTTTGTTTAAATATTCTGAAATTTCCTGTTTGTTATTCCAGTCTGTAATATTTTCTTTTAAATGATCCATCATCTCAAGAACTTTCAGATTAGCACCACCATGGTAGGGACCTTTTAATGATGATATTGCAGAACTGATTGATGCATAGGTATCTGTGCCGGCGGAACTTGTAACCCGAACGGTAAAAGTTGAGTTGTTTCCCCCGCCATGTTCAGCATGAATGCAAAGACATAAATCGAGCAAATCTGATTCGAGTTTTGTGTATTTTTTACCTTTCAACATCCAAAGAAAATTTTCTGCTGTTGTGAGATTATGTTTCGGATGCCTGATGGAAAGTGTTTTTCGATGATGAGTGTGCCTAAGTGCATTAAAAAAATATGCGATGAATGTTGGAAACTTGGCTAATAAGTTTAATGATTGTTTTGCAATGTTTTCTTCTTCCCTATTTTCGGCATCTTTATCCAAAGCATATAATCCAAGCACTGCCCGGGATAACATGTTCATTACATTGTCACTTACAGGCTGAGATAAAATATTTTTGCTAAATGATTCTGGAATATCTCTGTATTTCAATAATTCCTGAGAAAAATTATCCAAGTCAACAGAATCAGGCAACTCACCAGTAAGTAACAAATAACATATTTCATCAAATCCATGTCTGCTATCTCTCTGAAATCCTGTTACTAATTCTTTGATATTATATCCCCGGAAATAAAGTTCTCCTTCAACAGGTATAATTTGATCACTATCTTTTTTATAACCTACAACATCACCGATATTTGTTAAACCAACAAGTACACCGGTATGATCCTGATTTCTTAATCCACGTTTCACATTATATTTGGAATATAAATCCTTTTCAATCTGGCATGTTGCTTTAAGTTTTTTACTTAAATCATGTAGATATTTTCCATTTTTATAA
>JAOZSG010000176.1:1512-2707 GCA_029939785.1 Fidelibacterota bacterium
ATCACTCGTCACTTTTTTCTTATTAATCACAGATTCAATTGCCTGTCTTATTATTTCGGCTGCTTCTGACCATCCCAGGTAATCCAGCATCATTGCACCTGATAAAAGTAAAGAACAGGGATTTGCTTTATTCTTACCTGCAATATCCGGAGCTGTTCCATGGGTTGCTTCAAAAATTGCAATACCTGTATTATAATTAATATTTGCTCCCGGAGCTATACCGATTCCTCCGACCATTGCGGCTGCAAGATCGCTAATATAATCACCGTTTAAATTTAAAGTTGCAATTACAGAATAATCTTGTGGATACAATAACATATTTTGCAAAAATGCATCAGCAATACAATCTTTAATAATTATTTTATTTTTTAGAATATGCTGTGCATTAATTGTATTATCTTTTTGAATTTTTTTGACTTCATCCATCGTAATTACAATATTTTTATATTGTTTTGCGGCTAATTCATATCCCCATTTACAAAACATACCTTCAGTATATTTCATGATATTACCTTTATGTACCAGAGTAACAGAAGGAAGTTTGTGTTGGATAGCATACTCGATAGCAGCCTGAATCAATCGTTTACTACCTTGTTCTGAAACAGGTTTAATTCCTAAGGAAGAAGTGTCAGGAAACCGAATGTTTTTTACGTTCATCTCATCAATCAGGAATTTTTTTAGTTTCTCATTATCAGGGCTTTTGTGGAGGAATTCAATACCTGCATAAATGTCTTCTGTGTTTTCTCGAAATATATGGAGGTTAACATCTTCCGGATGTTTTATTGGAGATGGTACACCGCTAAACCATTTAACTGGCCTTAGACATGTGAACAAGTCAAGCTCTTGACGTAATGCAACATTTAATGAACGAAAACCTTTACCAACCGGTGTTGTCAGTGGTCCTTTAATTCCAACGCAATATTCACGAAATGCTTTAATTGTTTCTTTAGGAAGATATTCACCGCTTTTTTCTTTTGCCTTTTCGCCGGCATATACTTCTTTCCATACAATTTTACGTTGATTATTATATACAATTGAAACAGCTTTGTTCAAGATTTGAATAGCCGAATTTGTGACATCTTTGCCAATTCCATCACCTTCAATATATGGTATAACAGGATTATCTGCTACTTTAATTCCGTTTTCCATTTTCCGAATCACATTCAAGGCACTTCCTGCTCTCAGCCATTCAATT
>JAOZSG010000176.1:2717-7090 GCA_029939785.1 Fidelibacterota bacterium
TAATCCCATTTTTAATATTTAATATTTTTGTACCAGTCATTTATTTCTCCAATATTTTTACTTTGTCATTCTGTCGAAGGGTATTCGAGACTCTACCCAAATGATTTTCACTTTTCATAATATTAGTGCTCCGATACACATTTCGACGGGTTGTAAATCCGGCTACCGACGGGCTCAATGTGACAGAACCTTAATTTTTTATACCATTTCCCTAATCACATTCAAGGCACTTCCTGCTCTCAGCCACTCAATTTGAGTTGTATTGTAAGTATGATTAAGTGTGATTTGTTCTTTTGAATTGTCTTTGTGATAAATAATCATCTCAAGTGATTTTCCAGGTTGAATATTTTCAATATCTAATATTTGAAAACTATCATTTTCCCGTATTTTGTTATAGTCTGCTTTGTTTTTGAATTCTAAAGCTAAAACACCTTGTTTTTTTAGATTAGTTTCATGAATTCTCGCGAATGATTTTACAAGAACAACTTTAACACCAAGATGTCGAGGCTCCATTGCTGCGTGTTCGCGAGATGAACCTTCACCATAATTTTCTTCTGCTATAATGATTGAATTCAAATATTCTTTTTTATACTCACGTGCAACTTCAGATATTCTTTTATAATCACCAGATAGGCTTAGTGTATAGCCAATATTATTGAAAAAGGAATTATTAGCACCCATTAATAAATTATCTGAAATATTATCTAAATGACCACGATATTGCAACCAGTATCCCGCCATTGAAATATGATCAGTTGTGCATTTCCCTTTTACTTTTATAAGTAATTTTAAGTTGCTATAATTATTGGAATTGATCGCTGGAAAAGGAGATAATAATTGTAAACGTTTTGACATTGGATCAACTTTTATTTTTATTTGTTTTTGAATATTCGGTGTTATATATCCTGTTTGTTTTTCTTGGAATTGTTTTTCTGGCAGTTCCTGTCTGATAGGAACAGGTAGTTTTACTTTTTCTCCTTTGTTGTTAATGATGTAATCATTATTCGGATCAAAAGTAATTTTCCCGCTTATTGCAATAGCTGTTGCAAGTTCTGCTGATGTAATAAAAGCATGAGTCAAAGGGTTGCCATCATTTCTTTTCATAAAATTTCTGTTAAAAGATGTTATTATCGAGTTTTTTTCTGTAGCCTTGTCATTTGTTCTATTCCACTGACCTATACAGGGACCACATGCATTTGCCATAATTTTTGCACCAGATTTTTTAAAAATATCTATAATTCCTGCATTTTCACAAAGATATTTTATATTATCAGATCCTGGAGTTACAATAAATTCAGATTGTAATTTTAAACCTAGTTTTGACGCCTGTTCGATTATTGATGCAGCTCCAGTCATATCTTCATAGGATGAATTAGTACATGAGCCAATAAGAACAGATGATGCAACTTCCGGATAGTCTGTTTTGTGGATTTCATTTTTAAATTCAGAGACAGGTCTTGCAATATCCGGTGAGAATGGTCCATTGATATATGGTTCTAAAGTAGAGAGATTAATTTCAATAACTGAATCATAATATTTTTCAGGATTGCTATAGACTTCCGGATCCGCCTTAAGATAATCAGATATTTCATTAGCCATTTTTGCAACTTCATTCCTTCCCGAAATTGTGAGAAAATCTGACATTTTTCTATCATAAGGAAAGATTGATGTAGTTGCTCCAACCTCAGCTCCCATATTACATATAGTCGCTTTCCCAGTACATGAAATTGTCTCTGTCCCATCACCAAAATATTCGATAATAGAGTTTGTTCCACCTTTGGTTGTCAAAATCCCTGCAAGTTTTAGGATTACATCTTTTGCTGAAGTCCAGCCTTGTAATCGACCGGTTAGTTTTACACCAATAATCCTTGGGGTTTTTAGTTCCCAATCCATTCCTGCCATTACATCAACTGCATCAGCACCACCAACACCAATTGATATCATTCCCATTCCTCCACCATTAACAGTATGAGAATCAGTACCTATCATCATTCCACCGGGGAACGTATAATTCTCAAGTAAAACCTGATGAATTATTCCGGAACCCGGTTTCCAAAAGCCAATGCCATAATTTTGAGACACATTTTTCAGAAAATCATATATTTCAGAATTTTCCTTCATTGCAGTTTTCAGATCTTTTTCAGCACCATTTTCAGCACGAATTAAATGATCACAATGAACAGTTGTAGGAACTGCTGTTCGATTTTTTCCGGTATTAAGCAGTTGCAATAATGCCATTTGTGCAGTTGCATCCTGTAATGCAACACGATCAGGTAAAAAATCTGCATAATTACCTTTGATTAATTCATCAGTATTATTTTGATGTGTATATAGAATTTTTTCTGTAAATGTGAGAGGGTGATTAATTTTATTTTTAATATTATCAATTTTATGTGGTATAGTATTATATACCTGTTTAATCATATCTAAATCAAACATGATTTCCTCCTGAAGTTAAAAAAAATTTATCCGGTAATCTTAATATAAAGATATCCGAAATGATCAATTACTACTCTCTCAGCCTCCACAACTTTAATAAGAGTGAATAATTATTCTTCCCAATTTTGTTTTTGTAATCTGTTTTTAGGAAAGAAACGATACTAATACTTACTGTATTAAAATAAAATTTATGTAATAATATACAAAATAATGAATAAATATGCAACTAAATAATTTGCTTTTAGTTTCCATAAATGTATTATGTGCCTTGTATTTCCGGCATTGTGTATAGGCACGGCTGCCTGTATTACAGAAGTACCAGAACTTCGGATTTAGCGAACACTATATTGGACACGTCTAAAACTCTATTAATGATCTTGTTTAAACGCAG
Source organism: Fidelibacterota bacterium (assembly GCA_029939785.1). Taxonomy (GTDB): domain Bacteria; phylum Fidelibacterota; class UBA2242; order UBA2242; family JAFGTP01; genus JAOZSG01. The sequence goes on from JAOZSG010000176.1 coordinate 5,548, forward strand.
AGAAAATAAATATATAAAACAAAACCTCTGGGTTCTTTTGCGTTCTTTGCGATCTCTACGTTTAGTTTTTCAAGGTGCCCTATTATCTTAGTATTTGAATTAATAATTGTCCTGTTTGTGTAACTAATTGATTTTTAAATCTCGGATCAGGAGTTCTAGAAATACCTTGTTCAGATATTATAAAATAAGTATCTTATTTATAGTTGTTTAGTTTGAGTTTTTTCACAAAATCATTTATCATTATCTAATTTAAAAGAAGTGACGTTTTGGCAGATTCGAAAAAAATTACAAATATGATTCTATTAATCCTGAAAAACCGGAGAATAAAATGTTATCATTAGCAATAAAAAACAGTTCTGAATCAATGACAATTAACCCATCGAAAATTATTTGTCTTGGACTCAATTATCTTGATCATATTGAAGAATCCGTTTCTCAAAATGTAAAAGGTATTGAAAAAACAATACCCAAAGAACCGGTGTTATTTAATAAAACACCAAATGTCATAACAGGACATGAATGCGATATCATAATTCCGGCGATTATTGATAACTATACATTTTATAATGTTCGTACTGATTATGAAGCGGAACTTGCAATTGTAATTGGCAAGAAGTGCAAAAATATTTCCAAAGAACAAGCCAACGATTATATTTTCGGATATACTTGTATGAATGATGTCAGCCAGAGAAATTTACAAATGAGTGAAAAAGGAGGATGGTTTCGCGGTAAATCCTTTGATACTTTTGGACCAATTGGTCCTGTTATTGTCAAGAAGGAAGATATTGGAGATCCACAAAACCTGAATATAAGTTGTCGTCTTAATGGTAAAACTGTTCAGTCATCAAACACAGGTTATATGATTTTTAAAATACCGGAAATAGTTAGTTTTATTTCCAAAAATTTTACTCTTAATCAGGGTGATATTATTATGACAGGTACACCCTCCGGTGTAGGTCCGTTAAAAGAAGGAGATGTTGTAGAAATTGACATTGAAAACATCGGCATTTTAAAAAACAAGGTAACGAAAGAGGTACTGATTTAGGCAATAATCTCAGAACTCCTGACTGAAGGTCAAAATTCTCAAGTATTTTGAAAAACACCTCGAAAGTTATAGAAATTATCAAACAAAAAGTAACTCTCACTGTTAGTATGAATTTGATTGTTATATGGCTTTTATTCTGATAATTTTTGTATTGAAATAATTTCTATTCCATCAATTTTTGATGCTGAAGGTAAATCACCACAATGATAAATAATTTTATCATCCAAAATGATGTATTCTAATTGAGCAGGGGACTGTTTGCTTGTTTTAAACTCATTACCAATTTTTTCTTCATTAGAAGATTTATATCTCAATTCACCAATTTGAATAAAAAATCCGCATCCATCATATTCATATTCACCTTCCCAATATATATTTACAATATTATTTTTTATAGAAGTATTGCTATTGCTAATTCCTTTATCATTTGTGCAACTCGTAATAAAACAAAGAATTAATAATAAAAATAGTGAAAAATATTTCATAAATCCTCTCTTT
>JAOZSG010000177.1 GCA_029939785.1 Fidelibacterota bacterium
TCCATGTTCAATATTCAGATCAAATGGAGAGACAAATATTTCACCTTGATTCATTCTAAATGTATCCATGAAATAATATCTGTTCTTTTTATTCTGAAGTTTATTTGGTGGAACAATAAAAGGTTCACCGTCATTATAATTTATACGAGCCTTTTCTAAACCATTTTTATCAATTAGACGTATTTGATCATAAAGTTTTTTGTAAATGGATGTATTTAAGAATTCATTTTCAATATTTCTGATTATTACCGATGTTTTAGAATCGGTTTGTTCCCAAACATTTATAATATCATTATTATTGGCTAATAGCATTAGGTCAGATGAAATTTGTTTTAAATCATAATCAATGGTTGACGTTTGTATATTAACAATATACCATTCATGATTTTGAATTGTTTTCATTTCTGTTTTATTTGTAATTATTATAAAAAATAGAGAAAAACTGATTATTAAAACAAATATTGGTAGGAAGATTGATAAGGTAATTTTATAATTTGATCGATCTTTGATGGAATTTAAATTCAATACAACTCTTTCTTAATTTTATTCCATCTTTATTATCTTTTAAAAAAATGATAACAGACAATATACATATTTAGAACATAGATTGCAATTATATTAATTATCACATTTATTCTATTATTTTAATTGTCTATAAAGTTCGGTCTGTTTGCCTCTACAAATACCCATTATCTTTATACCATTCAATATTATTTTTCATATTTTTTCATTAATAATACACAGTTGTGCCCACCAAAACCATATGAAGTTGTTATTGCAGTTTTGATTTTAGTATCGACAGCATCTGCTAATATATTTAAATTCTCAATTGGATCTGGAATATCATTTCCATGGATTAATCCCGTAAATAGAGAAAGTGCAGTCACTGCTGTTTCGATTGCTCCGGTTGCACCGATAGAATGTCCAATAATTCCTTTTGTTGCGTTAATAATAGGCTGATTTTCTTTATCACCAAAAATTTCCTGAATGACTTTGCTTTCTACATTATCATTTAATATGGTACCTGTGCCATGAGCATTTATATAATCAATTTTTTCATCTTTTATTAAATTTGTAAGAAGATATTTAATTTGTTGACCATCTTCATTGAGTTGAACTATGTTATGGGCATCACTATTTGCCTGATAATCTACGATTTCGGCATATATATTTCCCCCTCTTGCTTTTACGTGTTCTAATTCTTCCAGTATTAGAACACATCCGGCACCTTCAGAAAATAGAAAGCCTGAACGATTTTTTGAAAATGGAGTAGATTTTCCATCAGGTGATACAGAAAGAGCACTCAAGTTATCAAAACCTCGAAAAATACTCCCTGTTTCATCTCTAAGATTTTCTATGCCTCCCGTAACTACTATATCATTGTATCCATCTTTAATTTGTCTGAAAGCATTCCCAATTGCAGCAGTTCCAGATGCACACGATGCATTTACTGTTTTACTTTCTCCTTTGAGATTGTAAATAATTGATACCCAGGCTGCTATAGAGTTTGGCATTGTCATTGGGATAATTAATCGGTTAAATCTTTTTGCAGGAGATTCATCTTTGGGCTTGATATGTGATAAAAAGGAGTGAAATGAATTTTGCAGACCACTGAATCCAATTCCCAAAAATACATCAGGAGATTCGATTCCATCTATTTTGAATTTTTTTCCATCAGGATTTACTTCAAAACCGGCATCAATAAAAGCAATTAATGTTGCTATTACGGCAAGTTTATCTTCGTCTGCAAGAATTCTTTTGTAATAAGGATGAATATTAAAATCATCTAAAGATAATTCGGGAAACGGTACATAATATTGTGATGCATAACTACTATGCTCAAGAAATGAATCAGGGATTTTTTTTGATAAATTATTTTTTGCCATAAGACAGTTCATTAAATCGTGTTTTGTTGTTCCCCATTGACCAACAGGAGCAATCCCTGTTATCATTATTCTGCGTTCTGTAGTTTTCTTCATTTTTGACACTACCTTTTTTCTTTGAGTTAGAACTTTAATAATTTTGATATTTATTGTTCAATTATTCTGATTAATTCCTTTAAATAAATTTCGATTTTTTCAAAATTTCGAGCATTGATATGGATATTAGATAAATTGATTTTTTTTTCAGCAGTTTTCAAGACTTTTTCACCAGAAGTAATTACACCTAATTTATAAAATTTTACATCTAATTCACTTGATTCTTTTAAAAAGTTATTAATATTTTCAGATTTCACAGTAAAAAGCAATTCATATTCTCCACATTCACCAAAAAACAGTAATTCTTTTGGAAGTAGTAGAACTTTGGCTAATGGATGCTTTGAAATATAAGGAAGATTATTTAGAATCCCGAACAATGATTTTAATGAGGTAATTTGTATAATACTTTACGAATTGAACCAAAAATAAATAAATAAAAAAACCGGAGATGTTAAACTCCGGTTTTTTTTATTTATATCAATTTTATTTTCTATAGATGGCGAACAGGCATTTCTGTCAAACATTCATATTTAAGTTTACATTTTTTTACTTCGCGTCCAAATGTAATACCAAGTTGTTCATGAAAAGTAACTAGATCCAAATCTACAAATCTTTGTTTTATTGCATCTACAGTTTTCATGTATTTTACTGTTTTACCATCAACACTTGCCACAGTAACTCCAACTTGACCATCCATTAATAGATTAGTTGCAGCTGCTCCGGCTTCTATACCAAAGTTTACATCAAAAGCTGATGTTTGACCACTTCTTACTAAATGACCAGGAACAACGGAACGAATTTCCGGGGTTTCGTAAAGACCTTCTACAAATAAACCGGCTTCATTCATTAATTCTTTTACTTCAGAGTCTGCTTTCAAACGTTTTGTCAGTTGCTGACATACATATTTTCCGGCCCCTGCAAGTTTTTTGTGACCAAAAGAATCCGCTTTCGAAGTTTCATCAAATATTTCTGAACCATTTGCATCCTTTAATCCCTCTGCAACAATTATAGAATATGTTCCGGCAGTCACATCAGAAGACCGTAAACGTGCAAAGAATTTTTCTTTCATATGCTCATATATAATATCAAAATCAGCTGCAATCTCAGGTATCAGAATTGCATCGGTTTCAGCAGCCACACCACCTCGAAAAGCAGTATGACCTGCATAACGGCCAAAAACTTCGACGACAACAATACGATTATGCGTCCTACCTGTAGTTTTTAGGTCTCTGACAATTGTTGCAATTCTACTCACTGTTGAATCACCACCAACAGAATAAGTCATAAGATCAAGATCCATTGTTTTTGGAGCATGAACACATTTTATCCCTTGTTCAGTCAGGTCAACAATTACACTACCGGTATCATCACCGCCACTGATAACTAAACCATCCAGACCAAATTTTTTCATACCAGTTTTAATTTTATTATATTTTTCAGGATCATTAATATTTTTTATCTTTACTCTGGAATGTCCTGCTTCTGATCCGGCAATACCTGCTTCAAGGCTCACTAATCTTTCCAAGTTTAATTCAACCAGAGAATTGAAATTTTCGAGATTATATAACCCTGCATAACCATTTGGAATCACATAACATAGTGATTTACGACTTATAGCAGCAAGAGCAGCACCTTTGATTACAGCGTTTAACCCACCACAATCACCACCACTTGTCACAATACCTATTTTTTTCATATTTACTCCATTTTTTATTATTTTATGTTTTATAATATCAAATTTTCACCATCCAATATTAATAGATTTCAGATAAAATTTCAATATTTTTTATTAAAACCAAATAAAATTGGTAAAACTGATGAAACCACAAAAAGTATTTTTCAACGCCATGCTTCACGATGTTTCGCACAGCACAGCAGAGACCGTTGAAAATCCTATCTTTGACGGGCGAGTCTATAGTTTTAATTATCACCCGTCAGGAATCCGGATTTCAGAACGGCCCTTTGCGTCCTCAGCGTCCTTTGTTGCTAAATCAGGCTTTTGACTGGCGTTAAATTTTCACTTTTTACGAAGTTGTTAAAATTGACTTATTATAATTTTACCCATTCTTTTTCTCTTCTTTCATTTTCTTCAATATCATATCAACCGGAGTGAGGTATTTTTTTTTATTATTACAATCTTTACAACATGGAACTACGTTTCTTTTATTGGTCTCTCCTCCACGAGATACTGGTATTAAATGATCCATTGTAAGTTTATCAGGTTCAAATTTTTGTTTACAAAAATGGCATATTCCTTCAATTAACTTATTTTTCCACCAACTGGTTTTACGTAATTTTTTTGCTTTTTCCCGTTCTCGTTTTATATGTTTTTTATCCTTTTGTATATTAATCCAATCATCCATTATTACACCTGTATCTTTTCAATTTTTTCATCTATGGATTTAATTTTTTTATCCAATTCTTCAATTTTATTCTGTTCATCTTCCCATATTTGCATTTCTGTTTCCAATGATTTATCTAATTTTTCTTTATTTTCTATTGTTAAACTATATTTTTCCAGATTATGATTTTCGTATATATCTGAAGATGATAATATTAATTCAATTTCTTTTAATTCTGCTTCTATTTCATTGATTTTTTTTTCTCTTTCAGGAGTTTTTCTAACCAAACGATTTAATTCTTTATTAAAACTCCTTCTATTTTTAACTAATTCCTTCTTCTCTGATGGATTCAAATTATTTTTGATTTTTGATTTTTTTAATCGAACATTTATATCTCTGTTAAGATAATCTTCACCCTTTTTCTCTAAAAATTCAAAATATTTACCTTTATAATATTTATATCCATCATGATCGATTTCATAAATTGATTCTGCCAAATGTTCTACAAAATATCTATCATGACTTACAAAAATAATTGTTCCTGAATATTTTACCAAAGATGCACTTAATGATTCAATACTCTCAAGGTCCAGATGATTCGTAGGTTCATCAAGTAACAAAACATTTGATTCCTGCATCATAAGTTTTGCAAAAATTAAACGGGCTGCTTCTCCTCCACTTAATGCACTGGTTTTTTTATCTACATCATCATCATCAAAAAGCATCTGCCCTAATACCCTTCTCAAAGAACTTAATGGCTCTGAAGGGAAATGACTTGTAAGCCAGGAAATTACAGTATGATTTTCTGATATTTGATCTTTATGATTTTGAGCAAAATATCCAATCGCAATTTTTTCACCCCACTCATATTCACCGGAATCAAATTCCAATTCTTTCATTACTATTTTAAGTAAAGTAGTTTTTCCAATTCCATTTGGACCGATTATAGCGATTCTACTTCCACGAGCAACATCCAGATTTATATTTTTCAGCACCTGCTTATTGCCAAAAGATTTATTTAACTCCGTTATTGATAATACTTTATTTGCTGTAGGCCTATCTTCTTTAAACTTAAAAAAAGGTGCTTTTCTGGATGAATGAATAATTTCAATATCATCCATTTTATCAAGCTGTTTTTTTCTACTTACAGCTTGTCGTGCTTTAGTTGCTTTTGCTTTAAAACGTTCATAAAATTTTCGTAGTTCTTCTTGTTTTTTCTCTAATTTTTTATTTTCAACATCTCGCTGTTCTTTATCAATTATTTTTGCTTTTTGAAAAAACTCATAATTTCCAGTATATTGTCGAATAACTTCATAATCAATATCGAGTATATGAGTTGCAACATTATTAATAAAATGATGGTCATGTGAAACAAGTACAACAACACCTTGATAATCTTTTAAATAATTTCCAAGCCATGCAATAGATTCAAGATCCAAATGGTTATTAGGCTCATCAAGTAAAAGAATATCAGGCTTTGAATATAAACATTGAGCCAAAAGTACTCTCAGTTTATACCCTCCCGACAAGGTTGACATTTTATTTGATAATTGATCGTTTGTAAATCCTAATCCATTTAATATTACAGATGCATCAGATTCAGCTGAATATCCATTTATTTTAGCAATATTATGCTCAATATCTGCAAGTCTATGACCTTCAATATCATTAATATCTTTTTTTAATAACAATCTCTGTTCTTGTATTAATTCCCAAAGATCGGATCTTCCCATTAGCACAACATCAACTATATTATATTTCTCAAACTCAAACTGATTTTGTTTTAGAAATCCTATTTTTTTATTGGAAGGGTATTTTATTTGTCCGGAAGTAGGTGATATGTCATTTGAGATAAGTTTTAACAATGTACTTTTGCCTGAACCATTTGCCCCAACAACTCCATAACGATTTCCTATATTTAAAGAAATGCTTACATTGGCAAATAAAACCTGACTTCCATATTCCATCCTTAAATTTTCTATCTGTATCATCAAAATTCCTTTTATTTTTTTCACCAGAAATAATTGGTGATTTAATTAAATCATAACTTACATTACCCAAATATAAAATAAAGACCGGATTAAACCTGCATTTTTCTACTATACTCGTAAATGAATATATTCTCATCGGATTTCATGATATTTAAGTCTGATTATTTATACATATCTGGAATTTAGTAAAAAAACAATTCCCGTCGTTAACGACTTTTTTTCTTCTTATACAGGAAATATTTTCTTCCAACCAATATTTAATAATTACCCCCAAGTCAACAAAACCAATCTAACTTATTAAAAATACAACAATTACATTAAACATATTTCGAATTAGTAAAATTTATTTTATTTTATTATTCTTTTGGCATTCTATTTGAATTTTATTTAATTTGTATTTATTAAAAAATCAACAGGTTCCACTATGAAAACACAAATATATCCAAGTCGTCCAATAAAAATAATATTGTTTTTATCTATTATTATGACATTTACATCAATTGTTCAAAGCGGTACTAGCACCTATATTAACAATACTAAGAAATTTAAATTTATTGAAACACCAAATAAAGAATCACTTCATTATTCACTTTATTTATCAAGTGATCTAAATACTAAGACACTTGAATTAAAAAAAATGACTATTCAAGGAAAAATTGAATGGCAAAACACTCATTCATTACATAAAAATTTCAAATTGACATCTATTCATTATATTAATAATAAATATTTGATTGTTGGATACATAATTAAGAATTCAACAAATTATGAT
>JAOZSG010000178.1 GCA_029939785.1 Fidelibacterota bacterium
CTTAATTATTATTTTCTAAAATACATAAGAGATTTATATCATTTAATGGTTTCTAATGATGATTTGTTACAAAAAAAATATTTCAATATAATTCTCGATCCTATTTCCAGATCAAGAAAAGAAAAAATAATCAATGCAGACGAATTAAATAATCATATAATATCATCGTTAAAATTAAATGTTAAACATATTAAAGCAATAATAATTTATCTGGGTTATCACTTTCCAAATTAATCTCAATACATATTGAGCATTACCGAAATTTTATATGGAATATCACTTGCGGAAAGATTCATGTTCTTTATGTAATCCGAGAGAAATGAATTTTGAATATCGATAGGTATATAATGATTAATTACAATTTTTTTTTCATGCTGGACCAGGCATGTTCCATGCTTAAAATCACCTTTTCCTTTTATCACTGAAAAACCAAAATTCTCAATAAATTCAATTAATGCCTTATTTTGTTCTTTTAATTGTTTCTTTGATACTCTCGTCATGTTATAATAAGTTTTCAGAATTACTGCGTTTTATTAAATCAAACATATCCTTAACTTTTTCTGATTCACCCTTTTTTGTTATCAAAATAGCATCATTAGTTTCAACAATAATCAAATTTTCTATACCAATGGTTGCAATTAATCTTTTTTCAGAATGTATTAAACAATTTGAAGAATCTATTGTCAAAACATTACCATTTTGTACATTTCCTGATGAATCTTTTTCTTTTAGATTATAAACTGCATCCCATGATCCAACATCATTCCATTCAAAATCACTTTTTACAACATAAACATTGTTTGCTTTTTCCATTACTCCATAATCAATTGAAATTGATTGAATAGTAGCCCACTCTTTTTTTAATACTGACGTATATTGTGGAGTACCAATGCTTACTTTGATATTTTCAAGACTAACATACATATTTGGGATATAATTTTTCATAGCTTCCAGAATACTTGTGGCTTTCCAAATAAACATGCCGCTATTCCACAGGAAATCACCACTTTCAACAAAACGTTTTGCTGTTGAATAATTTGGCTTTTCTGCAAAAGCTTTAACTTTATAAACTTCACCTTTTGGTAATGGTTTGTTTTTATCATATTGGATGTAGCCATATCCTGTTGATGGACTTGTTGGAGTGATTCCAAAAGTAACCAATGCTCGGTGGGTCTCTGCTACAATTGCACCGGTTTCAACAGATGACATGAATTTCTCAGATTCTTCTATCATATGATCTGCCGGAAATACACCCATGACAGCTTCTGGATTTTTATTAGCTATTATTATAGCAGCCAAACCTATACATGGACCGGTATTTTTACCACTAGGTTCTTCAATATAATTTTCTTCTTTTAGATCTGGTAAAGCTTCAAGAGTTGCATTTCGAAGCTGTTTGTTGGCAACCACATATATTTTATCTTTATCTGTAAGTTTACTAAGACGGTTAAATGTCATTTTTATCATTGTTTCGTCAGATACAATATTAAGTAATTGTTTTGGACTATTTTTTCGACTTCTTGGCCAAAACCGTTTGCCAACTCCACCTGCTATAATTACACAATACATAAATTTCTCCGATCTGTTTTTTTATATCATTATTGATCCTTCGAAAACTTTTGTTGATGGACCATGCAGCCATAGTTCTTTTTCGATTTTATTTATTGTTAATGTTCCGCCAATTGCATCTAATATAACTGGAAATTCACCTGCCAGATGATCTGTAATTATACATGCAGAAGCAGTCGCACCTGTACCACAGGCATATGTTTCTCCTTCTACTCCTCTTTCATAGGTTCGGATTTTCCACCTATTGGTTTTAATGTGCTCTATATAATTAACATTGGCATCATAATCTTTCCTCAAACTGGGTGCAACATTTTCAATATCAATATTTTTTATATCATCTGTAGTAATAACTAAATGTGGAGCACCAGTATTAATATAATAACCCTGAACATTTTCGGTTTGGATCTTTTTTATACCGGTTAAATTAGAAATTGTTAAACTTATTCCTGAGTCATGAAATATTCCGGAATGTGGTCCGTCAGGAGCATAAAACCGCATTTCTTTTTTTTGACATATTCCACTTTGATACACAAAATGTATTGCAGCACGTCCACCATTCCCGCACATAACAGGACCAGATCCATCTGCATTATAATATTTCATTTGAAAATCATAATCTTTACAATTGTCGATCAAAATTAGTCCATCTGCACCAATACTCAGCCTTCTTTTACACAATAGTTTCGCTAATTCATCAGGATTTGTATATAATCCTTCACGATTATCAACCATAATAAAATCATTACCTGCTGCCTGAACTTTCCAAAATTTTAATACTTTACTCAAAACTTTAATTGAACCTCCTCAGTTTCCCATCTAGACCTTACAGTAATTATATCAGTATAGAATATTCTTTTTTCCGGTAATTCAAAAGGAATTAACTTTCCTTTATTATACTCATTATTTTCATCAATATCATACCATGAAAATAATTTATAATCTTCCGGCATCAAATTATTAATCCTAAAACTTCCAAAACTATCCGGCTGCACAACCCGAAGTACTTCAGATTTGCCCTTACGACTACAACCAATTTTTAACTTGGTTACATAATAATCATCACTAGAAATAGTTCCTGAGATAATACCAAAAGTGTCAGGATTTACTGTACGAAATTTGTATGTAATTATTGAATCTCTAAATGCATTATTAAAAAAATCTTCCCATTTGCTTACTGATAATTTTAGAGAATAATTCATAGATGGAGTTAAATTCTCTGGATCTACAATCAATGTATTAGCATCAATCCAGTTTGCCTTATATGTAACAATATTGCTATCCTGATCAAAAAACTGGATGTCGTCACTAATATTTGTATTGTGTATAATTGGCTCCGAAAAATCAAAAATTACATCGGAATCCAGAGGAAAACTTTTGTTTTCTCTTGGTAACATTGCTCTGAGAGATGCACCTGTTGTATCTATTATTTCATCATTCAACCATATAAGAGAATCAGTAGAATGCTTAAGAACTCTTCCTTCTAAATCAACAAGATTTTGTATATCTATTTTATATAAGCACGAATCCTTACCTTGTAAGTGTATTTTTATTATTTGCGATTCATTATCATCTATCCAATAATTTGTTGTCAATTCCAGTCCATCTATAAAAATTGTAGAATTAGTTAACGCATTTTCTGTAATTGGATAAGATAAATTTAATTCTATAAAACCATCTTTTTGCTTACAGTTTATTAATCTGAATTGTTTTAAGAAATATTTATTCAATGATAATGATATTCCCGTAATAGTGTCGGATTTTGTGGTGATAGATTCATGAGTGCTGGTAGGTAATCCAATTTGATCATTATCACTCACTCTTAAAAAATCTTCATAACCTCCCTCCAATGCATAAATTCTATAATTCCCAATGGCTAAATTTGAAGCATGAAAAGCACCATATTTATTGATTGTGGTCATATACTGAGGTTTTTGAAAAATTATTGAATCTGAAAATGTATCATTACTGTGATATAGTAAAATACTAATCGGTTTTTTCTCATCAAAAGTACCTGAAACTTGTCCGGATATACTACTATTATCAATTTCATTGCCAGTCGAAAATGCCAATCGGATTTCTTGGTCAGTTTTGTTTTTTTGAAAATCCTGCAAAGACCTCCCAAAACTAAATATATAAGTCATATTTTCTTCAAGTGAATCAATTGGGATAATTTTCACTTCATTCTTTGATACTTTTATTTTTGGTTTTTCCGGAAGATCAGGGAATATTTTCAATGTATTATCGATTGTTCTGTAATCAATTGGTTCATCAAAGGTAAATACTATTTGAGGTGTCCGAGATACATTTACTTCTCCATCTACCGGATAGGATGAAATAAAACCTGGACCGACTTTGTCCTCAGGTCCTCCAGAAGGTCCTCCTTCAGATGCACAGGCAACCAGAAATGCTATAATACTACAAATTAATATTATTGAGATTATATTTTTATTCATTATTACATGTTTCTATGATTTATTTCCATATTATATTTTTAATCAGCATGAATTTAATTTTTCCTGTAAAAATTAACAAGGTGATTTATATTAATGTCATTAAGTTAAGGAGTTTTGTAATGTGAATTTATTTTTTCTAACATTTATGATTTTGTTTATTTACCCACAAATTTGAATTGCCACCCCTTTTAAAGCGTGGAGGCTGATGTCCCTGAAAAATTGGATTTAACCCAGAGTGATAAAAAAAAGCAGTATTATCAATTGAGGTTAAAACCCCTTTGGCTATGGATCTTTTTTTGCTTTCATTATTAAATTATAATTTTTTTATTAAATATTGTTGATATTATACTTTTGTTTATATATTTTATATGAAGTATAATTCTCATCATTTATAATTGTTTTCAATACTAACTAATATTTAGGATAATAAGAAAATAATGAAAAATATAAAAGAATCGTTTATTTCGGAACTGCAAAAACCCACTTTAAATAATACTAAGTCTCAAATCTATATGAATGATAACGAATATGTCTATTCCGATGTTCCGGATCTTTTTCTACACCCATCTGAAAACATAAAAACTTTATTAAAATATACTAATGAAGTATTAAATACTTCTTGTTGTTTGTATAAATCCTTTACCAGACATTCAACATCAATTATTGATAATGAAATACAGAATCAATCAATAGATTTTAATGTATTAATAGATTCTATAAATTCTCAAATTATGTATCAAGAGAATAATGCTGTATTTGTTATTGAAGATTTAAATATTATTAACGACAAAATATCAGATCCATTAGAACATATACACTCAAATATAAATATATCAATATATGTACAGCATAAACTTATAGGTATATTGTACATATTCGATAGAAAATCAAGGGTGTTTACCAATACTGAAATAAAATTCATGAACAATATAAGTGAGAAAATAGGAATTCAGCAGGAACATATAAATTTTGAGAAAACCCATAAAGTATTAAATAAGATTTCCGAATCTATTCAAGAAAATTCTAATCTTGATGCAATTATAAATAACATAAAAATAGGTTTAGATGAAATAATTGACACTAAACATTTCTTTCTGGGAATATATGACATCAAAACTGATAGTTTTTCATATCATAAAAGTTATCCAAAAACAAAAGATGAATCCGATATTACCATACAAAATTCTCTGGCAGGCATTGTTATAAAATCCGGTAAAATTCTATCAGCAAATCATGAAACAATAAAAGAATATAGAAAAACAAAAAACATAACATTCCCCGGAGATTTATGTAAAAACTGGTTAGGGATTCCGCTTATTATTCATGATAACTGTATTGGCATTTTATCTGTGCAGTCCAACGAAAAGGAAAATTTTCATTCTGTTAGTGATATTTCTATTCTTCAAAGCATTTCCACCGATATCGCACAGTTTATTAATAATAATCAGAAAAAAGATGAATTAACTTATGATGACAATCATCTTCAGTATATGTATGAAAACGCTCCTTTGGGTATGTACAGAATTACTCCGGAAGGAGTGATCATTTCTGCAAATCCTGCATTTATAAAAATTCTTCAATATGATTCTTTGACTGAATTACAACAATACAATTTAAATTCAACCGATTCTAATATTCATTATAACAGAGAGATATTTTTTAAAACCCTGGAAAAGGACGGTATTGTAAAAAATCTGGAATCAAAATGGCTCACTAAAAATGGTGATGATGTTTATATTAAAGAGAATGCTAAAAAAAATTATACTGAAAATGGTGATGTTTATATTGATGGATATATAGAGGATATTACTTCAACTAAAATAGATGTTCTAAAACTTGAAAATTCCACTAAAAATTATTTTAAACTGTTCCAAAATAATGCCGATGGAATAATTATCTTCAACAATGATTGTTCAATAAAAGACATAAATCCGGAAGCAATATCAATATTTGGAATTTCAAAGGAACAAATAATAGATAAAAAAGTAGAGGACTTAATACCTGATAAAAATATATCTCGATTAATAAGGCAAAAAATTATTGCATGTTATGAAACAGAAAAACAGCATATTGAAGTTACTTTACATAGTAAAGATAGTGATTTCTTCTCTTTAGATTTACAATTTTTCAATTATGATTATTTTGGTGAAAAATCTATAGTAGCTTTTGCCAGAGATATTTCAAAAATAAAAAAATATGAAAAAAAAATAAAGACATCTTTCGAAGAAAAACAAGTTTTATTGAAGGAAATTCATCATCGGGTTAAAAATAATCTCCAACTCGTTTCCAGCCTGTTAAGTTTACAATCACATAAAATTAATAATGAAATGGTTAGTCGGCTTTTTGATGAAACTCAAGAGCGCATCAGATCAATTGCACTTATACATGAATCTTTTTATCAATCTAATGATTTTTCAAAAATAGACTTTTATTCCTATGTCAGACAATTAGTTGTACGACTAACAAGTACTTCCGAACTTTCATCAAACAAAATTCAGGTTCATATTAATATATGTGATATTTTTTTGGATATAAATAAAGCAATTCCTTGTGGACTTATTATCAATGAACTGACTTTAAATTCAATGACTTATGCATTCCCAACTGATCAAAAAGACTCTCGTCTTACTATATCAATGGATATTAAAAATAGGCAATATAAATTGATTATAAAAGATAACGGAATTGGTTTGCCTAACAGGGCTTTGATTAATAATGAATCCAAAACATTTGGTATAGAATTAGTAAAAACTCTTACTAAACAACTTAAAGGCAATATCACTATTAATAATGTAAATGGTACTGAGTATATTATTACTTTCCCAAGTTTTTGAAAAAATCGTCTAAAATTTCAGCACTCCCAGCCCGAAATATCCAATAATGAACAATGAATGACCAATTTTCAAATATTGATTTGGTTTCATTTTCGAGTTATTGAACAGGTACAGCATATTTTGCAGATATCAATGCCACGAAGTGGCTAAATATGAATAGCCCCGAGTGAAACTCGGGGTAG